>CASDWR010000191.1 GCA_949284665.1 uncultured Rikenellaceae bacterium
CTCAGGCGGGACTTCGGGTCTCTCGATCGGGCATGTATCGCCCGAAGCAGCTGCAGGGGGCGAAATCGCTCTATTGGAGAACGGGGACCGAATCGTCATCGACATTCCTGCACGCCGGATCGATGCATTGGTAACAGAAGAGGAATTGATCCGTCGCCGCGAACTTCTGCAGGCTGCCGGAGGAGCTCATCCCCATCGTCAAAGAGCGGTCAGCAAAGCATTGAAGGCATACGCATCGATGGTCACATCGGCCGACCTGGGCGGCATTCGTCGAATCGACGAATAACACCTGTCCCCGCGACATACGTCGCACACGACCCTTTATTTTAACGTATTTCACTGAAAACAGATGGAGCAAAACACACATATAACCGGAGCGGAGGCTCTGTTGAGAGCCCTGATCGAGGAGGGGGTAGAAGTAATTTTCGGATACCCGGGAGGAAGCATCATGCCGATTTACGATGTGCTTTACGACTATTCCGATCGGTTGCGCCATATTTTCACCCGTCACGAACAAGGTGCCGTACACGCAGCCGAAGGATATGCACGTGCCACAGGACGGACGGGTGTCAGTTTCGCCACATCGGGACCCGGCGCAACCAACATCATCACCGGCGTAGCCGATGCCATGATCGATTCCACGCCACTGGTCTGCATTACAGCACAGGTCCCTTTCCATCTACTGGGTACGGATGCATTTCAGGAGGCGGACATTATCAGCATGACTACCCCCATCACCAAATGGAACTATCAGATCATCTCTGCTGAAGAGATTCCACAAGTAATCGCCAAAGCTTTCTATATCGCACGGACGGGACGTCCGGGGCCGGTGGTAATCGACATCACGAAAAATGCCCAGACGGAGACAATCGATTTCGATTACCACCGTTGTTCGGGACTGAATACATACACGGCACTCCCATCGTTCGATCCCCGCCAAGCGGAAGAAGCGGCCGACTTGCTAAACCGTGCTGAACGGCCCTTGATCCTTTTTGGACAAGGGGTGAAACTGTCGGGGGCAGAACAGACGTTGATCCGGCTCTCGGAAGAGGGAAACATCCCCATGGCAGGAACCCTGATGGGTTTGTCCGCCGTGCCGTCCGATCACCTCAATTACATAGGGATGACCGGCATGCACGGCAATATTGCATCGAATCTGATGACTCAGGAAAGTGACGTGATCCTTGCCGTAGGGATGCGATTCAGCGACCGTGTAACCGGAGACCTGCGAACCTATGCCCGTCAGGCAAAGGTAATCCATATCGACATCGATTTTTCGGAATTGGGGCGCGTCGTCTCCCCCTATATTGCCATCAATGGCGATGCCCGTCAAGCATTGGAAGCCATATGCCGACACATTGTCCGGCGGGAACGCCCGGATTGGTTCGCATTTGCTGCCTCCCAGCATGATCGGGAGTGGAAGTCGGTTGTCCGTCACGACCTGCAACCCGAAGGCAATCGGATTACGATGGGCGAAACGATCGACTGTGTTGCCAAACTCACGCAAGGGGAGGCGATCATCGTCACAGACGTGGGACAACAACAGATCGAAGCGGCTCGCTACTCGCAATTCCGCCACACACGGAGCCTCATCACATCCGGTGGACTGGGGACTATGGGATATGGACTTCCTGCCGCTATCGGAGCAAAAATCGGTTGCCCGGACCGGCCCGTGATACTTTTTGCCGGAGACGGAGGGATTCAGATGACAATTCAGGAGTTGGGAACGGTCATGGAACAACAGACCGATATCAAGATCATAATCCTCAACAACAGTTTTTTGGGAATGGTACGCCAATGGCAAGAATTGTTCTTCGACAAACGCTATTCTTCCACCCGTATGCTCAATCCCGATTTCACGCAAATAGCTGCTGCATACGGTATCGCCGCTCGACGCATTACCCAACGCAACGAACTCGAAGGAGCCATTGCCGAAATGATGGCTGTGCCGGGAGCCTATCTGCTGGACGTTTGCGTTGAGGAAGAGAGCAATGTCTTTCCGATGATCCCTTCCGGATGCGACATCTCGAGGATTTTGTGCGGAGATGAAAAACAGAACGATCCACACGGCGCCCAATGACAAAACAACACGAGAAAACGGAACCATGAAACATAACGAGTATATCATATCGGTTTTTACGGAAAACCATGCCGGAGTACTGAATCGTATCACCGCAGTCTTTTTGCGTCGTCGTATCAACATCGAAAGCATCAAAGTGACCGAAACAGCCGAAAAGGGAATCAGTATCATCACCATTATCGCCTTTTCCGAGGAGGAAATCATCAGGCAGGTTGTGAACCGAATCCAGCGGATCGTCGATGTACTGCGCGCCGAGTACCGGACGATCGACCGGGTGATCTCACAGGAGATCGCCCTCTACAAAGTATCCACACACATCCTCGAGGAGGGGCGTCTCGAACGCATCTTGCAAAATCATGCGATCCGGGTCATCAAAACTGATCCCCGATACGTCGTAATCGAAAAGATCGGTCCACGAAAATGTATCGACGCATTGGCCAACGACCTCAGGCGTGAAGAGCTGTTGCTGTTCATGTCCCGCTCGGGTTCGGTCATACTGTACGACGAAGAGGAAGGCAATATCAATCTATCATAGAAAAAACGTCACGACCGCCTTTGACATTGCGGTCTAAAAAATGTTTGAAATCCGTTCGAACAATTTGGAAAACACATCAATCTCATAAAAGATCGAATAAAATGGCAAAAATGAATTTTGGAGGAGTGGAAGAAAATGTCGTAACTCGCGAAGAGTTTCCACTCGACAAGGCAAGAGAGGTATTGAAGGAGGAGACTATCGCCGTGATCGGTTACGGAGTACAGGGTCCCGGACAGTCGCTCAATCTGCGCGATAACGGATTCCGCGTCATTGTGGGACAACGACGCGACTCTCGAACATGGGACAAGGCAGTCGCCGATGGATGGGTCCCCGGTGAGACCCTTTTCGATATAGAAGAGGCTTGCCGACGCGCCACGATTATCGAGTACCTGCTTTCGGATGCAGGTCAGATTGCCGTTTGGCCTACGGTAAAAGTTCAACTTACCCCAGGCAAGGCGCTCTATTTTTCCCACGGGTTCGGTATCACATACTGTGACCGGACCGGCATTGTTCCTCCGAAAGATGTAGATGTCATACTGATTGCTCCGAAAGGATCCGGCACTTCGCTGCGCAGGCTTTTCCTGGAGGGTAAAGGACTCAATTCCAGCTATGCCGTCTGGCAGGATGCCACAGGTCACGCCCTGGAACGAGTACTTGCACTGGGTATTGCCGTAGGATCGGGGTATCTTTTCGAAACCACTTTCCAAAAAGAGGTCTATTCCGATCTGACAGGAGAAAGGGGTTCGCTGATGGGTGCCATTCAGGGATTATTCGCAGCACAATATCAAGTATTGCGGGAAAACGGACATACCCCCTCGGAAGCTTTCAACGAAACGGTGGAAGAGTTGTCCCAAAGCCTGATGCCGCTGATTTCGGAAAACGGGATGGACTGGATGTATGCAAACTGCTCGACCACAGCCCAACGAGGGGCGTTGGACTGGTGGCAACCGTTCCGTGACGCACTGCTCCCCGTCTTTCGAAAACTCTATCAGGAAGTAGCCGCCGGTCGCGAAGCGCAACGCTCCATCGATGCCAACAGCCTTCCCGATTATCGCGAAAAACTTAACGCCGAATTGAAAGAGATGCGCGAAAGCGAACTTTGGCAGGCGGGAGCAACCGTTCGGGCACTGCGACCTGAACGGAACAAATAGCCGTACCGATCGCAAAAAATCCCGGGAATACACTTCCGGGATTTTTTACTACCTTTGAGACGAAAAACAGGGATCCGGAATCCTTCCTACAAGGCCCAGACCGATCGGACACTCAGGAATCCCGGATTGAAAAAACGAACAAAGCATGAAATTTACGATCATTGGAGCAGGCAACATGGGCGAATCGATCGCCCGCGGACTTGTCGGGAGCCCATTTGCAACACCTTCCGACCTCACCTGCACCGTACGTACCGATACTTCTTTCGAACGGCTAAAAGCACTTTATCCCGACTCCACAATTCTGCGAGACAACCGCAAAGCAATCGAAGGCGCCGATGTGATCGTTGTGGCCGTACGCCACGCCGCCGTCGACTCCGTTTTCCGGGAGATCGCCGCCTCATTCGATCCGAAGCGTCAGATCGTTGTCTCGGTGGCAGCGGAATTTACGTTCAGTGAAATCATCGACTGCCTCGGAATGAAGAGTGCACCGGTACAACCGACCCTGTTCCGGATCATTCCCAATACGGCCATCTCAATTCGCCAAAGCATGACGTTCATTGCAGCATACCATGCTTCTCAGGATCAAGAACAACTTATTTGTGATGTTTTTTCCCGAATGGGACAGATGGCAATTGTCCCGGAAGACCGGATGGAAGCAGGGACTTCGCTTGCATCCTGTGGTATTGCATTCGCCATGCAATATATCGGAGCAGCCGTAGAAGGGGGTAAACAATTGGGATTCACGGAAGAAGAAGCCACCCATATTGTTCTGCAAACTGTCAAAGGAGCCACCCAGGTATTGCTGGAACACGGCACATCGCCCCAAACTGAAATCGCACGGGTTGCCACTCCCGGAGGCGTCACTGAACGAGGGCTGAAAGCGATGGAAAAACAAGGTTTCTCCGGAGCCGTTATCGCCGGATTGAAAGCCAGCCTGTGACACACCCAGATAGAAAAACTCCGATCCCGGATATTTCGACACGACAGATGAATAAACGAATTGTCATAAAAATCGGAAGCAACGTATTGACCCGCGACGACGGAACTTTGGACGTTACGCGCATGTCAGCGCTTTCGGATCAGATCGCCGTTCTATACAAAGAAGGTTATCGTTTGGTTATCGTCTCTTCCGGAGCCGTGGCTTCGGGCCGCAGTGAGTTGAAGATCGACCATAAGCTCGATTCCGTTTCGAGCCGGCAACTCTTCTCAGCCGTAGGACAAGTAAAACTGATAAACCGCTATTGGGAACTTTTTAGAGAACATGGTATTGCCTGCGGACAGGTTCTCACCACCAAGGAGAGTTTCGGCAGTCGTGCGCACTACCTCAATCAACAACACTGCATGGAAATCATGCTTGAGAATGGTGTCATTCCGATCGTCAACGAAAACGACACCATCTCGGTAACAGAGTTGATGTTTACCGACAACGATGAATTATCGGGATTGATCGCCGCCATGATGAATGCCGACAAACTCATCATTCTCAGCAATATCAATGGTATCTACGACGGAGATCCTTCCGATCCGGACTCCAGGGTGATCGAACGCATCGATGGGAAGGAAGTCGATGTGACACGCTATGTAAGTGCCAAACGTTCCTCGTTCGGACGAGGGGGCATGCATACCAAATGCCGTATCGCCCGGAAAGTAGCCGACGAAGGGATCGAAGTAATTATCGCAAACGGCAAGCGCGACGACATCCTGTTGCGGATATGCCATTCCGAGGAATCGGCTCTTTGCACCCGGTTTATCCCTTCGACCAAGCCGGTAAGCAGCATCAAAAAATGGATCGCCAACTCGGACGGATTTGCCAAGGGCATCGTAAGGATCAATCGCGGGGCGGCCGAAGCGCTCACCGGGACTCATGCTGCAAGCATACTGCCGGTCGGGGTCACCTCCGTCGAGGGAGAGTTCGAGAAAGACGACATTGTGCGGATCGTCGACCACGAAGGGCGACAGATCGGCGTCGGATGTATCTCTTGTGGCAGCACACGTGCACGCTCCCTTATCGGGGCAAGAAACGAAAAACCCCTGATCCATTACGACTACCTCTATTTGGAATAATCGAACAACACACAAAAACGGATACAATGGGAAAAGAGTCATCGACAATAAGCGACATTGCAATACGGGCCATCGACCGAACCGTGGCAGCAGCCGGAGAGCTTTCGGAGATATCGCCCGAAAAGATCGGAAAGATTCTGATCGATACGGCTTCAGCCCTGGAAAACGAAAGTGATCTGATTTGTCGCAGCAACAAGGAGGACCTCGATCGGATGGATCCGGCCGATCCGCGCCATGACCGATTGCGTCTCGATCCGGAACGAATTGCCGCCATTGCCGCCGACATGCGCAACGTGGCTTCGCTCCCGTCGCCCGTCGGCCATACCCTCGCACAGTGGACCCGACCAAACGGCATGACCATCTCGAAAATGAGCGTACCATTCGGCGTAGTGGGCGTAATTTACGAAGCACGGCCAAATGTGACTTGCGATGTCTTTTCTCTCTGTCTGCGAAGCGGCAATGCATCCCTGCTCAAAGGGGGATCGGATGCAAGAGCTACCAACGAAACGCTGGCTGCCATCATCCGCCAGTCGCTTGCCGACCACCGACTGAACCCGGATACCTGCACGTTGCTCCCTTCAGAACGCGAAGCTACGTCCGTCATGATGAAAGCCGTCGGCAAGGTTGATGTAATCATTCCCCGAGGCAGTGCATCTCTGATTAACTTCGTACGTGAAAATTCACTCGTCCCGGTCATCGAAACCGGAGCAGGTATCTGCCATACCTACTTCGATCGGGACGGCGATACCGCCATCGGCCGGCAGGTAATCAACAACGCTAAAACAAGACGCGTAAGTGTCTGCAATGCTCTGGACTGCCTGATCATCCATCGTGACAGACTCTCCGATCTGGCGGAATTATGTTCTTTATTGCCCGAACACCATGTCATCATCTATGCAGATTCGGAAGCATATGAAGCGCTGGCCGGGAAATATCCTGCCGGGCTGTTGCAACATGCCACGGAGGCCGATTTCGGGACCGAGTTCCTCGATTACAAAATGAGTGTACGCACTGTAACATCTCTCGACGAAGCAATCAGCCATATCGCCCAATACGGTTCACGTCACAGCGAATGCATCATCAGCCGCTCGAAAGAGCGGATCGTAAAGTTCGAACGACGGGTAGATGCCGCATGTGTCTATGCGAATGTTTCGACCGCCTTCACCGACGGTGCCCAGTTCGGATTCGGAGCCGAGATCGGGATCAGTACCCAAAAACTTCATGCCCGCGGCCCAATGGCACTGCCAGAATTGACCACTTACAAATATCTGATTGAAGGGGAGGGACAAATCCGAACGCCGTAACGCCTTTTCGATGATCCCTTTCATTGATATCGCCGGGTACACATAGAGGAAATGGATTCTCCCGGATAAGTCCCCCTCCCCTGCAATACGGCAACATACGGGGTATCCGTATGGATCCGGGGAAATACGACACACGAAAAATAATGGACAACAGACAAATCGTTTTCAACTACCTCGATCGGGCAGGAATCCATTACGAATGTTACGAGCATCCGGCTGCTCCGACGATCGAAGAGGCAAAAAAATATTGGAGGCATGACGGTTCCAAACATTGCAAGAATCTCTTCTTTCGGAACCACAAAGGAAATCGCCATTATCTGGTAGTATTCGATTGCGACCGTACACTCGCCATCCATGATCTTGAGCATCGGCTGCGACAGGGGAAACTGTCGTTCGCTTCGGCCGAAAGGATGGAGAGATGGCTGGGATTGCGTCCCGGTTCGGTTTCTCCTTTCGGGTTAATCAACGACACGGAGAATCACGTATACCTTTTCCTGGACAAGAATCTGAAACGGTATCCGGCTCTCAGTTTTCATCCGAACGACAACCGTGCAACGGTCGTTATTTCGCAGGAAGAGTTCGGACGTTATCTGCAACTGTGCGGTAACAGTTACGAATATCTCGAACTGTACGACGATGAACTCTTATAAATAACCGAGTATCACCACCGGACTTAAACAACCGATTTCCCGGAAAGAGCACCGGTTGTTTTCATCTCCCTGTCCCTTTTTATGAGCGGTTTAGAAACCGGGCAATGAAGGCTGAAGGTATTCGACGCCACTTTGCATAGCCACCGACAAGGGATGGCTGCCGTTTCCGAATATTCCGTATCGAAAGTGCCGGATGCACAATGCATCGACACAGGTTACCGGCTTTTTTCAAAAGGAATCCTCACTTCTCTCATAAATTTTCAATATCTTTACGCTGATAATTTTCAATTCTGAACACCACGAAACCATGAACGGAAAATCGCTTTTCCCTCTGCTTGCATTATTGCCCTCGTGCACACAGACCCAAACCCAAGAGCACCTCAACATACTTTTTATCATTGCCGATGACCTTCGGCCCGAACTCGGTTGTTACGGAGCGCCACAGGTACTTACGCCGAATATCGACCGATTTGCCGACGGGAGTGCTCTTTTCACAAATGCCTACTGCAATATTCCCGTCAGCGGGGCATCAAGGGCCAGCCTGTTGACCGGTCTTTATCCGTCGCTTCCCGAACGATTCGAAGAGTTCGATGCCTGGGCGCAAAAGGATGCCCCCGATATCGTGCCCATATCACGCTGGTTCCGGGAACACGGATACACAGCCCTCTCAAACGGCAAGGTATTCCACAACCTTCAGGACCATTACGATTCATGGAGTCGCATCCCGTGGCGTCTCAATCCCGAAGGCTATGGCAAGGATTGGGCCGATTACAACAAATGGGAGTTATGGCTCAACGAAGAATCTGCATCGAAACTCAATCCCCGGACCGGTCGGGGGCCCTTTTGCGAGGCAGCCGACAAACCCGACTCCGCGTACGACGATGGACAGATCACCCTCAAAACGATCGCCGATCTTCAGGACCTGGCCCGCACCGGCGAGCCTTTTTTCCTAGCGGTAGGTTTCTGGCGGCCGCACCTCCCTTTCAATGCACCGCTTCGTTACTGGGAAATGTATGACCGTGACCGGATCGAAACAGCTGACAACCGTTTTCGTCCTGAATCTCTGCCCGAACAGGTGACCGGATCAACGGAGATTCTAAGTTACGGTGCGGTAGGTGCAACCGACTCCGATGACTTTCACCGTGAAGCCCGACATGGCTACTATGCGTGTGTCAGTTTTATCGATGCACAGGTAGGGATGATTCTCGATGAGTTAAAAAGACTCGGCTTGGACAAAAATACCGCCGTCATTTTTATCGGAGACCATGGATGGCATTTGGGCGAACATGAGTTCTGGGGCAAACACAATCTCATGCACCATGCAACCAATGCCCCGCTCATCATAAGAATTCCCGGAGAGAGTCCGCGACGGGTGGAAAGTATTGCCGAATTTGTCGACATCTACCCCACCCTTTGTGCGGCAGCAGGTATTCCGGCCCCGGCCCATTTGCAAGGGGTATCGTTATTACCGTTGATCGACGGCAGCCGAAAGCGCCTCAAAGACTATGCATTCATCCAATGGAAGCAGGGAGTAAATGTAGTCGACACCCAGGGAAGTTATGCAGCATGGAACGAAGACGGCGAACGGACGGCAGAGATGTATTTTGACCATCGCCAAGACCCGCAAGAGAACCGTAACGTCATCGGCTCTTCCGAAAAAGAGGTGAAACGGTATCGCAAAGCCATGGAAAATTTCTTATCCAAAATACGACCGTAAACCATCCTTGCCGTTTTCATTACCGCTCCACCCCAAAACCCGCACAGGATCCTTTCCGGAATCCCGACATGGTATTCTTTCGCATCACATTGTCCCGTCTTCCCCTGGAACGCTTTTCCTGGTCATGATGTCGAGCACCATACGATCGGTTTCGCACATGCCGCGACTGCCGATCGCTGTCAGATTGCGAATACATTGATCGACATCATCGTCAATGATCCCTTCGACCGAAGAGACACACCGGTGTTCCATGGCAAGCATCGCCGAAAGCAGAGCCGTCGAAACCCCGCTGGTCAGCTTGAGGGCACAACTCGGTTTAGCTCCATCGCATATCATCCCCGTAAGGTTGGCGATCATATTTTTGACTGCATAAACCGTCTCTTCATAACCTCCTCCCATCAACAACGTAATGCCACAACTCGATCCCGTAGCCGCAACCACACAACCACACAAGGCGGATAATCTTCCTAGACTCTGTTTTATGTAAATCACGGTCAGGTGGCTCAGGATCAATGCCCGTATCAATGCTTCTTCGCCTTTGCCGTTTTCCTCGGCATAAATGACAACGGGCAATGTGGCAGCAATCCCCTGATTTCCGCTTCCGGAATTACTCATCACCGGGACCAGTGCCCCACCCATACGTGCATCGCAAGCTGCCGACGTATAAGAAAGAATACGGGAAAAAACACTCTTCCCCATGATGCGTGTCTCTTTGGCACCACGCAACACTTTTCCCAGACAATGGCCGTACTCTCCATGAAAGGAGGCTTCCGCCGCAGCCTTGTTCAGGCGCATGGATTCGAGAATGAATGCAATCTCATCGACCGGGGTAGTCATTGCGAAATCAAAGACCCTTCGCAGATTCAATTCCGGATATTCTTCCTCGCTGTCTGACATTTCGGCAGATTTCCGGTTCAGCAAGATTTGACCATCCTTGACAAGTCGGACGAATTCAGTGTGGCTTCGAGCTATTACTGCAGTAGTTTCGGATCCGTGTGCACGACAGACAGCTTCAATATAGAGCATCTCGTTCGTCTCATTTTTCAACGAGATGTGCACCATTCCTGAAGCAATCATCCGTTTACCCTCTTCAACCGCCTCGGGTGTACATGCTTTCAATACTTCGAGTCCATATTCGGATTTTCCGATCGTAGCCCCAAGTACAATTGCAATCGGCAAGCCGACCATTCCCGTACCGGGAATCCCGACTCCCATCGCGTTTTTCAGGACATTCGCACTCAATGCCACATCAATTCTTTCGGGTCTACAGCCAAGCAGTTCGGTCGCTTTGGCTACACACAAAGCCACGGCAACCGGTTCGGTACATCCGATGGCCGGGACCACCTCCCTCTTGATCAGAGAGATGATCCGATTTCGTTGCAATTTAGGTATCATATATGGTTTGGTTCGGTCGGTCTTATCTTGTAAAGATAGGCAAAACCTGCGGTTTTTCGAAATACTCCATTCGAAACGTTCGGCCAACAAATATACACGAATTTAACGATAAACGATCATGCAGCAGAAAAAAAGCAAAAATTTGGTTTTTCAAAAAAAAGCGCTACCTTTGTAGCGATAATGCTCCATTCGTCTAACGGTTAGGACGACAGATTCTCAGTCTGTAAATACTGGTTCGATTCCTGTATGGAGTACCACGATTAAAACGATACGTAAAACCTTCGATCTCTTTCACTCGAAGGTTTTTATGCTTGGAACTCTTCTGATCAAAACGACGAACTAACCCAACCCGACATGACAAAGCTCCTTATTTCTTTGTTCCTGGTCCTCTTTATAACGACAGGTCCGATCTTTTCGCGGGAAACAGACAAAGCGGATTCCCGCACCGACATGACACTGCCAAGACATGAATTCGAAGTCGGAATCGGAGCCCCCATCAATTCATTCTTTTTTCTTGAAGGACTCAGTACCGCATTGGGAATAGCTCTCACCGCAGGCCTCGTCTACGACGATCTCGACATTCGTCCCGCACCCGTATGGTACGCAGACTATCAATACCGTTTCAACAAAACCATATCGCTGGGCGGGAGTCTCGACTACACCCGCATACGCAAATACGCATATCAATCGGAAGAGTTGCGCGGAGATTTTTCGACAAATTACTATCAAATCGCCATAGAAACGAATATTACATATTATCGGAGACAGAAGTTCCAGATGTACGGCACAGCCGGTTTGGGAATCGGCATCGGTCAGAAGTATGAACGATTGCATGATGAACGTCAGACATTTGTTATTCCGAATTTTCATCTGACGTTATTGGGTTTGTCATTCGGACAACGATTCGGAGGTTTCCTGGAAATCGGCACGGGATACAAAGGCCTGCTGTCCTGTGGTATTCGAGGTTCATTTTGAGGGGGTTTAGTGAATGGATTTTGCAGGGATGTAGATATTGGAGAGTTTTTATGTGGAGGGATCGGA
>CASDWR010000192.1 GCA_949284665.1 uncultured Rikenellaceae bacterium
CTTTGCCGATCCGAATATTCTTTCCAAAATCCGAATAAAATGGAGGAAATACCCGGAACGATGGGTCGACTTCGTATCCGAAAAGGCAGGATAACAACTTTCTGACCTCATCCTGTGTGTGATATGTCCCATTCAATTCGAATGTGATTCGGCGAGCCTCGTCACTCATTTTATCCATTAAATGACGTATCTCGTCCGATTCGAGCGGTTGTCGTGTTTTTACGAAATTCAAGAATTGATCGAGCGTCATGGGATCATTTTAAATTTTGCATGAAAAACATTTCCAACTTGTCGAACGGAATCATATCCGTACGGTCGTATAGATCGATATGTCGGGCACCCGGGACAACATACAACTCTTTCGGCTCGGAAGCCCGTTCGTAGGCATCTTCACTGAAATAGCGCGAATGGGCATTTTCTCCGATAATGAAAAGGATCGGGCGCGGAGAGACGGTCTCGATGTAGGCCATCAGGGGAAAGTTAATGAAAGAGAGAGCGCTGGTTGTCGTAAATCCACCTCGTGCACGGGGATGATGGCCGCGCTCCAGTGCATAGTATTCCCAAAATTCCGACCCGATAGTGTCGAGACTGTCCGGAATTTCCGTTGCCGTTTCGAGAGGGAATGATGGGTTGTATTCCGGTTCCCCGTTTCCAAAATCCTCCCATCGTTGGAGACTGAGTCGGTCAAGCATTTCGTCATATTCTTTTTCGGTCATGCTGTCTTCCCACCCGTAGTGATTTACCCGGCTCATGTCGTACATGCTGGCTGTTGCGACCGCTTTGATTCGTTTGTCCGTTTGGGCTGCAGTAATGGCAAATCCGCCACTGCCGCAGATGCCAATGGCCCCGATGCGATTACGGTCTACATAAGGGAGCATGCCGAGAAAATCAACAGCTGCACTGAAATCCTCGACAAAAATATCGGGTGAAGAAACGTGTCTGGGTTCGCCACTGCTTTCTCCGTTGAACGATTCGTCGAATGCCAGCGTAACGAACCCGCGTTCAGCAAGTGTCATGGCATATATTCCTGCCCCCTGTTCTTTCACACCGCCATATGGTGTACCGATAACCAAAGCCGGATGACCGACCGATTTGTCCATTCCTTTTATGTAGTAGAGGTCCGCAGCGATCGTTATGCCGAACCGGTTTTTGTAGCGGACGCTTTCGACGGTCACCTTGTCGCTGACGACAAAAGTCCTGTCGTTCCCCTGGGCATCGAGAGAGTTCATCATCATAAGTGAAATCGTGAATGCAATAATATGTTTCTTTGTCGTTTTCATGGTGTTACGTATTGATTGTCAGATGCCTCTACCTGTCTGGTAAGCTTCTTCCAAGGCCGGGGAGCCCTTTATTTCACCCATGTGCCAAATACCGCAACCCATCACGACACCTTTCAGTACGGGTGATTCCAGACAATCGAAAAATCCTTGAAATGTGTCGACCGTGCGGAGCATCTTTTCCCGATCTTCATCGGCAGCGGTGAGAATCAGGTAAAACTCCTTGTTTTTCATTTCGGTGTAAAGGCCACAGCAACGGTCGATCAGTGTCTTCATCTGGGCGGACATCGTATAGAAATAGACGGGAGTGGCCATTACAATTACGTCCGCAGCCAACATTTTGTCAATAACTTCTGCAGCATCATCCCGTTGGGGACAAGGTTTGCCATACGTGCTGCATGTGTCGCACCCCGTGCAATAATTGATCCGTTTGTCTTTCAAAAACACTTTTTCCGCATCATGGCCCGCTTCGAGTGCCCCGCGTAAAAATTCGTCGCAAAGCGAGTCGGAATTGCCGCCACGACGTGGACTCGAAGAGAGAATCAGAACTCTTTTTTTCATGGATTTCGAAATATTGGTTTTATCAAGACAAAGGTAGGACCTTTTTCGCATTGTTGGGTAGATGGATTACGGAACCTCATACCCGAATTACGGATTTCGATTCGTATCGCCGTATTTTCCCCGGATCGGGTCCAGCCGTTTGGACTTCTCGGTATTGAATCCAGATGCTGCTGTGCCGGTCGGTTCGACAGGAATACCCGGAATTCGTTGATCTTTTTTGCTATTATCGAATCATTGTGTATATTTGTTTCTGGTTCGTGTAAAACGGATCGAATGATGAAAGTGTGTCGTGCGGATTCGATACGAAGGGTATGAAGAAACCGAACGACGAGGAGCGAGGCTCGTCGCAAGGGAAGAGTTTCCCAAACACAAACGGCAAAAAGTGTGTTCGGCTGTGTGGTGACAGAGCAATCATATACCTCCGGCGGCTTCACTGACGTTTGTATGAGGCGCGAGACCCCACACTTTCTTTTTTGTGGAATTCGGATGCCCAGAGGTCGGACATCAAAAATTTTGAACGGAAAGAGATGTATTGCAGAAATTGTGGCGCTGAAGTAAACGACAACGCAGTCGTATGCGTAAAATGCGGGTGTATTTTGCTCCCGGCAAACGATGTGAAAGCGAAGGTGATTATTCAGGAACGCAGCCCGAAAGATTGGATTACCACGCTTTTGCTCTGCTTCTTTGTCGGCGCATTGGGTGTCCACCGTTTTTATGTGGGTAAAGTAGGGACCGGAGTCGTGCAGTTGCTTACTCTCGGCGGATGCGGAATCTGGACTCTGATCGATTTCATCCTTATCATTGTGGGCAAGTTTACCGATGGTGATGGTAAACCGATTCTCAATCGCGAAAATTAAGCGGATCGGCTGGCTCTTGTTGCCTTTGCTCGTCTATGTTATCCCCCGACAATGTTGGTTTGAAGGGGAGTCCCTTTGTCTGGTCAAGGCATTGAGTGGTGGTAAAATCGAATGTTGGGGATGCGGGATTACACGTGCGGTTGTTTCGGTCATGTATCTGGATTTCGGAGCAGCATGGGATTACAACAGGGCGGTGGTGGTCGTTTTTCCGCTTATGGCTTTTATGTGGGCGAAAGAGGTGCTCATCGATTTCGGTGTGATGCCTCGCCATCATCGACAGCGGACGTCGAAGAAATGATCAGTTCCGCAATTATTTTTTCTTTGTGGCAATCGGAACACATGCAGGCAAAAGATTCTTTCACTATCTTTGCCTGACCGGAGTATGGAAAAACGAGGTATGATACACGTCACTGTCGTGCGGTTCCGAAGGTGGAGCCGCAAGCGATATGCGTCGTTCTGCAGCCTCGGACGTCAAGTGACGATCGGGACACTTTCCGCAGATATCGCCGATGCCTCTTTGCGTAAAAATCGTTTGGGCATATCTGATATGTCAGGCTTTGAAAATGTGCGGCATATGGGGAAATACGGAGGTGAAGATGACCTTGAGGAACAAAATGTCGATGTGTTGTCGCCCGAATTTCAGAATGCATGCGTATGTCGTATGGCCATACCGTATGTTCGGGAATCTTTTTATGCAAAGTCGGGACTTTCGGTGAAGGCAGAGGGTCGAAGGTCCTATAATAGCATTTTTAATCATAAGATAACAAACAGCAATATTGCGGGCCGGATGGAATTATCATTTCCTCCGGCCGCAATACGTTTTATGAATACGAACAGTCATGATAGAAGAGTTGGAACAAAAAGTCCTCTCCGGCGAGTCGATTACGCCGGACGAGGCATGGCGATTGGGTAGGGAGGTCCCCAAAGAGGCGCTTTACGACGCAGCACACCGAATAACGGAACGGATGGCTTCCCGTCGTTTCGACATGTGCTCGATTGTCAATGCACGTTCGGGACGGTGTCCGGAAGATTGCAAGTGGTGTGCACAGTCATCACATTACAACACGACAGTATCGGTTTATGGGGTAGTAGACAAAGAGAAGTGTTTACGACATGCACTCTACCACCAATGTCAGGGTGTCCACCGTTTTTCAATCGTGACGAGCGGACGAAAACCAGGTCCGGCCGATCTGGAAAAAATATGTGATAATGTACGTTATATGCGTGCTCATTCGCAAATCGCTCTGTGTGCATCGTTGGGACTACTCGACGAGCAGGAACTGCAAAAACTTTACGACGCGGGAATTCGTCGCTATCACTGTAATCTCGAAAGCGCACCATCCTATTTCCCGCATCTTTGTACCACCCATACTCAACGACAAAAAATATGGACTTTACAAGCTGCCCGGCGAGTGGGAATGGATATCTGTTGCGGCGGGATCATCGGTATGGGAGAAAGTTTCGAACAGCGTATCGAATTGGCTTTTGCCCTGAAAGAGATAGATGTGCAATCGATACCGATCAATCTTCTTCAACCCATTCCAGGTACTCCGTTAGAGCATACGTCGCCGTTGGACGCCGATGAGGTAGTGACTGCAATTGCGCTGTTCCGGTTTATTAATCCTATGGCATGGTTGAGGTTTGCCGGGGGACGGGCCCGGCTTTCGCCCGAGACGGTTCGGAAAGCCCTGTATGCGGGGGTGAATGCGGCAATTGTCGGCGATATGCTTACCACACTCGGAACCGAGACCATGGAAGATAAAAAAATGTTCGCGGAAGCGGGTTATAAAGTAGAAAACAACCATGGAGAATAATTTTGACAGGGAGCACTTGTGGCATCCGTATACATCCATGCACAATCCATTGCCCACTTATCTGGTAAAACGTGCCGAGGGCGTTTATATCGAATTGGAAAACGGGAAACGCCTGGTGGAAGGAATGTCATCGTGGTGGTGCATGGTGCATGGTTACAATCATCCGGTACTCAACGAAGCCATCCATCGACAGACCGAGCGCATGGCCCATGTTATGTTCGGGGGACTTACACATGACCCTGCCGTCGAACTGGGTAAATTGCTTCTGAAGATTGTTCCTCCCTCCATGCAGAAAATCTTTTACGCCGACTCGGGGTCAGTAGCCGTCGAGGTGGCGATGAAGATGGCAATACAATATTGGTATGCGCAGGACAGGGGTGAAAAAAACGATTTTGTGACGATTCGATGCGGCTATCATGGCGATACGTGGAATGCGATGTCGGTTTGTGATCCCATTACCGGCATGCATTCCCTTTTCGGTTCATCGCTTCCGGTCCGCCATTTTGTGCCGACACCCGAATCACGGTTTGACGGTGAGTGGAGAGAACAGGATGCAGATGCCCTCGAACGGATCGTAAGAGAACATCATCGAACGCTGGCTGCACTGATCCTTGAACCGATCGTCCAAGGGGCAGGTGGAATGCGTTTCTATCATCCGGAGTTTTTACGGCGGGCTGCCCGGATATGCCGGGAACACGACCTGTTGTTGATATTTGATGAAATCGCCACCGGTTTCGGACGAACGGGAAAACTCTTTGCATGGGAACATGCTGGAGTGGAACC
>CASDWR010000193.1 GCA_949284665.1 uncultured Rikenellaceae bacterium
AACCACCATTACGGTCGAATAGAGCAGAATATAGGTATTATTGTTCTTGTTCATACTCATTTCAACTCCTCTATTTTGCCATTTTCAAACGTTTTTGTCTGCGACGCATGTTGGCTTCCACCACATAATAGTCCACAAGCGGTGCCAATGCATTCATGAACAGTATGGCCAGCATCATTCCTTCCGGATACCCGGGGTTGACTACACGAATCAACACAGCAATCATACCGATCATCAGACCGCAAATAATTTTACCCGTGTTGGTCTGACTCGACGTAACGGGATCGGTCGCCATAAATACGGCACCAAATGCGAATCCACCCAACAGCAAATGGTAGTATGCCGGCATATCCATATAGGCATTCCCGCCGATTAAATTGAAGATGAGTCCCATCACCCAACCTCCCACGAAAACGCTGAGCATTGTGCGCCAACTTGCCACACCGGTGAAGAGCAGAATGGCTGCTCCGATCAGAATGGCCAATGTGGAGGTCTCACCGATACTTCCGGGAATCGTCCCCAAGAACCACTCCATCGGAAAGGATGCGAACGTAAGCGTATCGGGGTTTGAGGTCAGATTTTCAGCGATAGAGGTCAATGGGGTCGCACCCGAAAAACCATCGATAATCCCCTCACCCTTCGTCAGCCCGGCAATCCATACCTTGTCGCCCGAAATATGTGAAGTGTATGCGAAGAAGACGAATGCGCGGGCAAGCAGTGCGGGATTGAAGACATTCATTCCTGTCCCGCCGAAAGCCTCTTTCCCGAAGACCACAGCAAATGCGGTTGCAAGTGCCACAATCCACAGGGGAATATCCACCGGCATGACCAGAGGTATCAACATTCCTGTCACCAGGAAACCTTCATTTACCTCGTGACCCTTTACCTGTGCAACGGCAAACTCGATGGCGAGCCCCACGACGTACGACACTACGATGATGGGTAACACCTTCAGAAAACCGAACCAAAAACATTTCATTACTGCGCTTTGAGCCACAGCATCTCCTACGGCGCGAAAATGTTGCAATCCGACATTATACATGCCGAAAAGCAATGCCGGCATCAATGCGATGACCACGGTAATCATCACCCGTTTCATATCGTTGCAATCACGAATATGGCTGCCCCGGTGGGTTACCGTATTCGGTACGAACAGAAAGGACTCAAAAGCATCGAATGTCGAATGAAGTGCTCCGAACTTTCCACCCTTGGAAAAGGCCGGTTTCATTTTATCAACTATGTTTCTCAGTGCTTTCATAATCAATTAAACTCTTTAATCATAAGGTTGATACCCTGCCGGATGATCTGCTGCATCTCGGTCTTGGAAGGATCCACGAACTCGCAAAGGGCGAAATCCTCTTCCACCACCTCGTAAATGCCCAGATTTTCCATCCTGTCGACGTCGTTCGCCAGGATCGCTTTCAACAGATACATGGGATATATATCCATCGGCAGGTATTTTTCATATAGACCCGTTACCACATAGGGACGTACCCCGCCATTCAAATTGGTATCCAAATCGTATTTGCGTTTCGGGCAAAGCCACGACAGATAGGTATGCGATACGGAGAATTTCTTAAACCGAGGCATGATCCAGCCGAGCAGTTCGTATTTGTCTCCTTCGGGAATGACGGTGATCCCTCGTGCATAAAAACCGATATAACCGTCCGCATCCGTTTTCGTTCCGGTCAGTACGTTGCCACTGATGACACGAACGGTGTCACCCTCTTTTTGCGGTTTCAATCCACCGGCTTTGATGATCTGCGAAACGGGAGCTCCCGAAACTATCGAAACGTAATGGGGCTTTTCGATTTCAGAACCGGCCAGCGCCACGGTTTTACTCATATCGATCTTGCCCGTATTGAAAAAGCGGCCGATGATCGCCACATCCTGCACATTGACTGTCCATACCGTTTCCCCCTTGTTTACGGGATCGATGCTATGAATCTGAACACCCACATTCCCCGCAGGATGGGGACCGGCGAACAGATGCGTCTCGATGCCTGTCAGACGGTTCAGTACGCCGTTCGTTTCCGCCTTCAAACCCAGATGGAGGCGGCCTTCG
>CASDWR010000194.1 GCA_949284665.1 uncultured Rikenellaceae bacterium
ATGACGAATGCTTGATCTTTTACCAGATGAGGTGCATTTGCCTTCATGCGTCCTCTCTCGCGCAGTGCTTCGAGAACAAGCAGCACATCTCCTTTCTGAAGGTATCTTACACCGCCGTGTACCAGCTTCGTACTGCGGCTCGAGGTGCATTTGGCAAAATCGTCCGCCTCGAACAGTACGGTGTCGTATCCTCTTGTGACTGCATCGACAGCCACACCCAATCCCGTTGCTCCGCCGCCTATCACAATGACATCCCAAATTTTCTCGGGATCGGATATCTTCCGGATCTGGTCTGCTCTTTTCATCTCTTATGCCAAGAAAGTTTATTGTTTCGATTCGTAGTCGACATACTTTTGTTTCGAAACAAAAGTAGTGTTTTGTTTTTTCTTTTCAAAATATTCTATCCCCTTTTCGGATATATGGTTTTTGCAGACGACCATTGCGTCGAAAAGGAATATTTTGCAGCTCCGATCGGTATACGAATCGTCGTGATATTGAAAAAAACTCATTTTTTGCTGTGTATCCCGAAAAAATTAATATCTTCGTTGTGATGTAAAACGATGTTGCGATGATTAAATCTGACGACACTCCCGTATTGAGCATGACCGAACGCCATAACCGTATTCTCGAACTTCTCCATCAGAACGGTTCGGTTTCGGTTTCGGCTTTGTCCGAACGCCTCGGTGTTTCGGAAGTCACGGTGCGGAAAGACCTCTCCTGGCTTGAGAACAGAAACAAACTCTATCGAACCCATGGAAGCGCTATCCTTATCGGCCCTTATATCGGTGATCGCCATGTGGACGAAAAGGAGAAACAGAACATCGGGGAGAAACGCGCCATCGGAGTACGTGCGGCTACGCTCATCGAACCGGACGATTCGATCGTCATCGCATCCGGAACTACAATACTCTATTTCGCCCGTGAAATTGTCCCTCTCGGCCATTTGACGGTTGTGACGGCATCCGTTCCCGTTACCTCGATTCTGTCACAGAACAGGGATATCGATGTGGTGCAGTTGGGGGGAATTGTACGTAACAGTTCCGTTTCAGTAGTAGGGCCGTATGCGGAAGAGATGCTTCGTCACTTCAATTGCAGCAAACTCTATCTTGGAGTAGATGGAATCGATCTCGATTTCGGGTTAACCACAACGAACATGATGGAGGCCGAACTGAATCGGGTCATGATGAAGGCGGCTCAAAAAACAATCGTATTGGCCGACAGTTCCAAGTTTGGCCGACGGGGTTTCAGCAGGATCTGCGGATCGGAGAGTGTGGATGAAATAATTACGGATTCGCGGATTCAACCTCAAGTTTTGACTCGTTTCCGTGAACGCGGTATCGAGGTTACGATCGTAGACGTTTGAGTGCCTACGAAGTCTTTTGGGATGTAAAGACGGGGATACGTTACGCGCCGAGATTTACCAGTCGATAGGATCTTTGCCGACGGAACGGAGGTATTCGTTGGCTTTGGAGAAGTGGCGACACCCGAAAAAACCTCGATAGACAGAGAGGGGAGAGGGATGTGCACTTTTGAGTATGCAGTTGCGCCATGGATTTACGATTTCACCTTTGCGTTGTGCATAGCTTCCCCATAACATGTATACAATTTCTTCTTTCCTGTCGGAAATAGCTTTCACGACAGCATCGGTAAATTGTTCCCATCCACGCCCGGCATGGGATGCGGCCTCGTGTGCCCGGACTGTCAGAACCGAGTTGAGCAACAGGACACCTTGCTCGGCCCATCGATCCAGATTGCCCGATACGGGGATCGGGGTTCCGATGTCGTCATGGACCTCCTTGAAGATATTTTGCAGCGATGGGGGAAAATCGATGCCGTCGTTTACCGAAAAGCAGAGTCCGTTGGCCTGTCCCGGTCCGTGATAGGGATCCTGGCCAATGATGACCACTTTAAGCGAATCGAAAGGACATTTGTCGAATGCCCGGAAAATATTGGAGCCACTCGGGAAGATTTTGCGGGTGGCGTATTCCTGTTTTACGAAACCGACCAACCTTTCAAAATAGGGCTTGTCGAATTCCGGTTGTAAAATTTGCTTCCAGTCTTCCGATATTCTTACATCCATGTCTCTGTGTTATGGGTTTTGTCGTGTCGTTTGCCGGAAGGCGTTGAAGAGTTCCTCTTACAACGCATTGCCGCTTCGCATCAGGTCATACAATTCGATGATTCCGGCAAGTCCGCCTTGCGAATCGGTGACAATCAGTGAGTGAATCTTGTAGCGATGCATGATCTCTTCCGCATCGGTAATGCGAGCATCCACCGGGACAGATTTCGGGGTGCGTGTCATGATCTCTTCTACGGGGATATCGAAGAACCGCGACTGGTATTTTTGCATGGCACGTCGTACGTCTCCGTCGGTGACCAGGCCGCATATCCGATCGTTTTCCATGATGATGGCCACACCCAGCCGGGCGTTGCTGATTTTCATGATGACATCGCTCAATTTCATTGCAGGGTCGACGCACGGGAGATTGTCACGTCGCATCACGTCGCCCACTTTGGTCAGTAATCTCCGTCCCAAAGATCCGCCTGGGTGGAACCGTGCGAAATCTTCGGCCTTGAAATGCCGTTCATGCATCAGAGCTACGGCCAAGGCGTCTCCCATGGCCAGCATGGCAGTGGTCGATGAGGTTGGAGCGAGGCTCAAGGGGCAAGCTTCCTCGTGTACTGCCACATTCAGATGGAAGTCCGAATTTTTGGCCAGGGTCGATTGTGGGTTACCCGTCATGGCGATTACCTTGTTGTGGTTGTCCTGAAGGTATGGAATCAATTTCAGGACTTCGTCCGTTTGTCCGGAGTAGGAGATAGCCAGAACGATGTCTGTTTTTTCGATCATACCGAGATCTCCATGATAGGCTTCTCCCGGATGCAGATAGAACGATGATGTTCCGGTACTTGCCAGGGTCGCGGCGATTTTTCGTCCGATGATTCCCGATTTGCCCATACCTGTGATGATGACTTTCCCCTTTGTTGAAAGTATGGCGCGTACGGCTTTTTCGAAATCGGCTGTCAACTGTCCCGATAGTTGGGCGACGGCTTTCGATTCCACAGCGAATGTATGGGTTGCGATCTCTGTTATGGTGCTCATAGAAGCGATTTTATGACTTTTTCGAGATTTTCGAGAGCGAGAGAATTGGCCGCATCGCTCAGTGCTTTATCCGGTTCGGGATGGACTTCGAAAAAATATCCGTCGGCACCGAATGCCTTGGCTGCAAGAGCCATGCAAGGGACGAATTCCCGGTTACCGCCGGTTATGCCTTCGGTCGAATCGGGACGTTGTACCGAATGGGTGCAGTCCATAACGACGCATTCGGCAAACTTCTTCATTTCGGGTATGTTTCGGAAGTCTACTACCAGATTGCCGTATCCGAACATGTTACCCCGTTCAGTCAACCAGATACGATCGTTCCCGCTTTCGCGTACCTTTTGCATCGGATAAATCATGTCTTTGGCCGAAAGGAACTGGGCTTTTTTGATGTTGACGATCTTGCCTGTCCGTGCAGCCGCAACCAACAGGTCGGTTTGCCGGCACAAAAAAGCCGGAATCTGGATCACGTCGGCTATTTCGCCAGTTGCTGCAGCCTGGTAAGATTCATGAATATCGGTCAGAATGGGGAGTCCGAATTTTTCCTTGATGTCTCCGAGCATCTGAAGGCCGCGCTCCATTCCTACGCCCCGATAGGAATGAATGGAGGTCCGGTTGGCTTTGTCGAAAGACGCTTTGAAATAGAGTGTCAGATTATACTTCTCTTTCAACCTGACCAATTCACGGGCCACGGTGTCGAGCAGTGCAGCGCTCTCGATGACGCACGGTCCTGCAATGAATATCGGCTTGTCTGTTGTATTCATGATGTTTTTCGTCATTCCTCCTTTGGCATGTAAAGATACGAATTTTTCGGAATATTCGGGCTATGTATGGACGATCAGACAGTTTTTACGATACATGATGTGTAAATCGAGTATTTTGTCTTTCTCCCCGTCCTTGACGATCCTGCATTCGAGCCGGTGATGGTCAAAGTCGGTGGCAATGACGCGAATACCTCTGAGCAGGTCGAGTCCGGGGGTCGCGGCGTATTTGTACGCGCACTCTTTGGCACACCAAAGAGCGGCCATGAATAGTGGGTGGTCACTTTGCGGGAGCAATCTTTCCTCGGAGGAAATGTAACGGTCTGCGACCTGTTCGAAATGACGGTTTTTCTCCTCCACGTCGATACCGCATGGTCGGTCGGCGATCATGACGGCCACCAGATTGCGCGAGTGCGAAACGCTGATGTGAATTCCTCCCTGTTCCACATGCGGGGCACCGGTTTTGTCGTATCCGATTGCAACATCCTTGCCGAGATGGGAGCGAGCGAGGGCCCTCCATGTTGCCCTTGCCGCCTTTCGATCCGGGTTATGCAGTTCTGCCAACGATAGGATGTCAGAATCGGTTAATATGCTGCCGGTCAGTTCGTCGGGCAGAATCGGAGCGAGAATGATCGTGCCGTCGTCCAACGGGATTGTTTCTGTATATTTGGCGAGTGTCGGCACGATCGGTGTTTTATGGAAGCAGTTCCGTTTTTATCTTGTCTATACGGTGCCCTTCGATGGAGACCACCGTAAATCGGATGTTGTGTATCACGACGGAGTCGCCGCGTTTCGGAAAGTCCCGTTTGATTTCAAGTATCAGGCCGGCTATCGATTCGGCTTCGCCTTTCACATCATCGAAGGTGTCTTCTGCTACACCGATAACACGCTCGAAATCGCACAACCGTGTTTTCCCTTCGAATACGTAAGACTTTTCATCGGTCTTCGTGTAGAATTTCTCCTCCACATCACTTTCGTCGGATATCTCTCCTACGATCTCCTCCAATATATCTTCTAGCGATACCAACCCGAGTGTCGAACCGTATTCATCGACGACGATGGCCATATGTACCTTGTTGGCCTGAAACTCTTCCAGCAGGTCGTTGATCTTTTTATGTTCCGGGACGTAATAGACTTTGCGCAGGTATTTTTGCCATTCGAAATTGTCTCCCTCGTTGATAGATGCGAGCAGGTCCTTGACATAGAGAACACCTTCGATGTTGTCGATGCTTTCGCGATAAACCGGTATCCTTGAGAAACCCGAGTCCACGATGGTCCGTTTTACCTCGTCGTATCCCGTTTCGATGTCGATTGCCGTGATATCGAGTCTCGGATGCATGATCTCTTCTACTTCGGTATTGACGAATGAGATGATTCCGGTCAGCATCTTTTTTTCTTCTTTGCTTTGGGAAGAGGTCATTTCCAATGCGTCCGATAGTTCGTCCATCGAGATATTCCCCCCTTTGTGTCCACCTTTTTCACGAATGGCCCCGCTTAGCTTTACCAGCAGGAATGAGAGCGGACCGAGTATTGTACGGGCAAACAGGAGGGGAAGGGCAGTCGCTTTTGCAAAACGGCATGAACTGTATCCGGCAAAAATCTTGGGAATGGCCTCCCCGAAAAGCAGGAGCAAAAAAGCGATGATGACGGTTTTGATCGTAAACTCCCAACCATGGCTGTGAAAGAGAAACACCCGGTCCATGATCCGGTCTGCGAATACGGCGATACAGATATTGATCAACACGTCAGCGATCAGCAGGGTTGCCCGTAAGCGATCACGACGGGAGAGAAGCGAGAGAATCGCTCTGTCGGTTCTGGAATTCTCTCGTTGTATTTTTTGAATGTCGATTGGCGTAAGTGAGAAGAGCGATGTTTCGGCACCGGAAAACATGGCCGAAAGAAGAAACAACAGAAACAGAAGTGCGAAACTCACCCACAGGTTCGGATCGAACTCCAGGAAATGTATTATGCCGTCGCTCGTTGTCAAATAGATCGATTTTGGTTATACTTTCGGTTCAGAAAAGCGATCCGGTAGTTGGGGCGGATGCGTTGCCTTCGTGTCCGTTTTCCTCCTCCTGCATCGAAATTTTCGATGCTTTGTTTGAATATACGGTATTGAGAAGTGTTACTCCACGACGAATGTATGCCGGAGTTTCCAGATATTTTTCGATCTCCGCATAGCGGTCTCGTTTGTCGACTTTCAGAATATCGCTTCCGGCAGGCAGATGTGTATTAATCGTTCCCGAGAATGGATTGGATGGAATCGGTTTGTCATCGTCTTTTCGGGGTTTGGCTTTGCTCAACGGATCGATCGTCTCGAAACCCGTGGCCACGATAGTCAAAGCAATTTCGTCGTTCAATGTTTCGTCAGCACCTGCTCCCCAAATGATATTGGCCGAATTGACATCGCCTACACCCCGACTGGCACGCTTCTGGATCATTTCCAATACGGAATTGGCCTCGTCGAAAGAGACCTTTCCCGGACTGTAGGAAAGATTGAAAAGGATATTGCGGGCCCCTTTGATCTCCTGATGGTTCAACAGCGGAGAAGAAAGAGCTGCCTGCGTTACCTTGACAATCTTGTCGTTTTCGTCAGCACCGATTCTCCCGGACCCCATCAATGCCATGCCGCCATCTCCCATAACGGTCCTTACATCTGCGAAATCGACATTGACAATGCTTTCGCGCGTAATCAGTTCGGAGATGCCTTTGGCTGCTGTGGCCAATATGTCATCCGCTTTTCCGAATGCCTCCTCAATGGGAAGCGATCCGTAGATTTTCGAGATGTTGTCGTTGTGTATTACTACCAGCGAATCGACGTTTGTCCGTAACTCTTCCAGACCGCGATTGGCTTGTTCGACTCGTTTTTTCCCTTCGGCCTGGAAAGGCAAGGTGACGATTCCGATAGTCAGTATGCCTTTATCTTTGGCTGCTTTGGCAAT
>CASDWR010000195.1 GCA_949284665.1 uncultured Rikenellaceae bacterium
AAATCATATTTCCATTCTGACAAGATAGAATAACCAATCCATACATGACGGTCACAAACAAAAAAATAGAAATCCGTTTCATAATCTTTCAAGTTTTTATATTAAGGTTTCCTGTTCCCAAAGATAAAGGCACGCCATACCTCCTCCATGACAAATATATCATATAATACATATATTCACAATTATTTACAACAAAAAATGTCTGCGGGGGTGCTTCAACCGGAGTACCCCCGCAGACATATATGGATTCATTAGCGAATCTCTACCCTATTCGCAACACATCTTAATATATGTATGGTGCGATCCGTAACGCTCGAAGGCAGCCTTGTCGAGAGCCTCACGGTGATCGGGATGTGCCACACTGATCAGGGCCCGTGCCCGCTCCTGCAACGATTTGCCATACAAATCCACTGCGCCATATTCGGTCACGAACCAATGGATATGCGAACGGGTGGTTACAACCCCTGCCCCTTCGTTGAGCGTATTGGCAATCTTGCTGACCCCCTTGTTGGTTACCGACGGCATGGCAATGATCGCTTTGCCTCCTTCGCTCATCGACGACCCATAGATGAAATCAACCTGCCCGCCGACTCCCGAATAAAACTTCGTCCCCAGCGAATCGGCACAAACCTGACCCGTAAGATCAATCTGAAGCGCCGAATTGATGGCCGTAAACTTAGGATTCTTGGCAATAATGAAAGGGTTGTTGGTATAAGCCACATCCATCATGGCCACCCCCGGATTGTTGTCGATAAAGTCATATACCTCTTGCGACCCCATCAGGAACGTCGACACCATTTTCCCCTTGTCGGTCACTTTGTTGCGGCCGTTAATCACTCCAGAACGCACGAGCGGCAATACGCCATCGGCGAACATCTCGGTATGGATACCCAAATTCTTATGGCCCCCCAACTGCGCCAACACGGCATTCGGGATAGCCCCGATCCCCATCTGAAGACATGCTCCATCCTCGATGAGTTCGGCACAATACTTACCAATGGCCGTTTCCGTCTCGTTCGGTTCGGTAAAGTGGCCCTCAATCAAAGGTGTATCGTCCTGTACGAACAGGTCGATCTGCGAAACATGGATAAAGGCATCGCCGAAAGCGCGGGGAACATACTTGTTGACTACCGCAATCACCGTATCCGCACACTCGACAGCTGCCAAAGTCGCATCCACCGACGTTCCCAATGACACGTAGCCATGTTTGTCGACAGGCGATACCTGAATCATCGCCACATTGCAGGGAAGAACCCCCGAACGATAAAGTTTTTGTGTCTCACTCAAGAAGACGGGAATGTAATCGGCATAACCGCTTTGGGTCACCTTCCGGACATTGCTGCCGACGAAGAATGAATCGAGTTGGAAAATCCCTTCAAATTTAGGATCGGCATATGGGGCAGGACCTTCGGTGTGGAGGTGGTGGATATGCACGTTTTTCAACTCTCCGGCCTCCCCTCGTTCACACATGGCCTTGATCAGGCACTGGGGAGCGCTAGCGACACTGCTCAAATGAACATGATCGTTCGATTTGATTACCTTTACCGCCTCTTGGGGGGTAATGAATTTGATGGAAGTGTTCATTATTTATAAAAATTTGCCCAGATATGTTTTATTTATTGTTATTTCGATCACAACGATCATAAATTAAGCCGTAAAGTTAGCTATTTTTTTTATTCGGGTTGCTTCTCCGACACTTTTTAGTACATTTGCATCGTGTACGGAGACCATCCGAATGGTTTTCGACGGCGAATGCGAAGGGAGATTCGTTCTATGTTTCCCCCATATGCAACAATTCAAACAAACGTTCCGAACAAACATGGAAAACAGAAACATTCACGAACTGAACGATGTCGTAATTCGGTTTTCGGGCGACTCGGGCGATGGCATGCAACTCACGGGAACCCTGTTCTCCGACACGGCAGCCCTCGCCGGCAACGGGATATCCACCTTTCCGGACTATCCGGCCGAAATTCGTGCCCCGCAAGGCACGGTTTCCGGTGTTTCAGGATTTCAAGTCCATTTCGGCAACCGACCCGTATCAACCCCGGGAGACTATTGCGACACGCTGATTGCCATGAATCCTGCGGCGCTCAAAGCGAACGCCCGATGGCTCAAAAAGAGTGCGACGATCATCATCGATGGTGATACGCTCGATGAAAAAAGCATCGCCCGCGCCGGATATAAGACATCCGATCCTTTCAAGGAACTCAATCTGGAAGGCTACAACATCATTGTCCCAGACATCACATCCCTGACCCGCGAAGCACTCAAAGGGCTCGACCTCGATGTTAAAAGCGTTACTAAGTGCAAGAACATGTTCGCACTCGGCATCTGCCTTTTCATATACAACCGCCCTCTCGACCATACGGTAAACTATCTGAATACCAAGTTCGGGAAGAAAAAGCCTCTGATAGCCGAAGCCAATATCCTGGCTTTGAAGGCAGGATACAACTATGCCCACAATACCCATGCGTTCGCCGACACGTTCGATGTAAAACCGGCGACCCTCGCTCCGGGCAAATACCGCAACATCAGTGGCAATCAGGCCACGGCCTGGGGATTCATCGCCGCATCCGAAAAGAGCGGTCGTCCTCTTTTCTGCGGTTCCTACCCCATCACTCCCGCAACGGTCATACTCGAAGAGTTGGCCAAACAGAAAGACTTAGGCGTAAAAACCGTGCAGGCAGAAGATGAAATTGCAGGAATCTGTACCTCCATCGGAGCCGCTTTCGCCGGTAACTTTGCCGTCACCTCTACTTCCGGGCCGGGCCTCTCGCTCAAATCGGAAGCCATGGGACTGGCCGTAATCGCCGAATTGCCTCTGGTTATAGTCGATGTCCAGCGCGGCGGGCCCTCTACGGGGTTGCCGACCAAAACCGAACAGAGCGATTTGAAACAAGCATTATGGGGTCGCAATGGAGAGTGTCCGATGGCAGTCATCGCAGGAAGCACCCCTTCCGACTGTTTTCATTACGCTTTCATGGCCGGCAAAATCGCCATGGAGCACATGACCCCTGTATTGCTTCTTACCGACGGTTTTATCGCCAACGGCAGCCAGCCCTGGAAAATTCCTTCCATGGCCGAATATCCGGAGATCGTTCCCCCCATCGTAGACAAACTCGATGAGGATGAAGAGGCTTTCATGCCTTACAAACGGGATGAAAAACGATTGGCCCGACGTTGGGCCCTGCCCGGCACCCCTTCCCTGGAACACCGGATCGGCGGGCTTGAAAAGGATTTTCTGAAGGGATCTGTCTCCCATGATCCGACAAACCACCAGCGCATGGTGAATATTCGCGCAGCCAAGGTGGCTCGTATTGCCGACTTCATCCCTCGTCAAGAAGTATTCGGTGACCGTGAAGGCGATCTGCTCGTCATCGGTTGGGGCGGTACCCGCGGTCATCTCCAATCGGCTGTCGAACAACTCCGAGCCGAAGGGAAAAGCGTCTCGCTTTGCCATTTCAACTACATCCACCCGCTACCCCACGGTGTCCGTGAAATCTTGGCCGGTTTCCGGAAAATCGTGGTATGCGAACTCAACAGCGGTCAATTCGCCGATTATCTGCGTATGAATTTCCAGGAGTTTACCTACGAACAATTCAATAAAACGCAGGGGCTGCCCTTCACCACCGTCGAATTGAAAGAGAAGTTTAACGAATTATTATCCGAATAAAGAGATGAGCGAAATGAAATATACAATGGCCGACTTCAAAAGCGACCAGGAAGTCAAATGGTGTCCGGGATGTGGAGACCATGCGATTCTCAATGCAGTCCAGAAAGCCATGCCGCAAATCGCATCCGATACGGATACACCTCATTCGATGTTTACGGTAATTTCAGGTATCGGCTGCTCTTCGCGTTTCCCGTATTACATGAAAACCTATGGATTCCATGGCATCCACGGCAGGGCTAATGCGATCGCTACGGGCGTAAAGGTCGCCAATCCGGAATTGAGTGTGCTTGTAGCTACGGGTGACGGTGATTCGCTCGCCATCGGCGGCAACCACTTCATCCACGCCGTCCGTCGCAACATCGACCTGAATGTCGTTTTGTTCAATAATGAAATATACGGCTTGACCAAAGGACAATATTCTCCCACGTCAAAATTGGGCAAAATTACGAAAACCTCACCTTACGGCACCGTAGAGCACCCGTTCAATCCGGGAGAACTGGTAATCGGCGCGCACGGTACGTTTTTCGCCCGTTCCGTGGATGCAGAGGTAGCCCTGACGACGGACTGCATTGTCAAAGCTGCCGAACATCGTGGCATGTCAGTCGTGGAAGTATTGCAGAACTGCGTCATATTCAACGACAAGACACATGCAGCTTTTGCCGCCGACAAAGCTACCAGAGCCGAGCACACCATCACGCTCAAACACGGAGAGAAGATGCTTTTCGGAGCCGATCGGAAGAAAGGTCTGGTACTGGACGGTTTGCAATTGAAGGTCGTAACCGTCGGTGAAAACGGTATCACATTAGACGATATCCTCACGCACGATGCCCACGAACCGAATCCCATACTCCACAACATGTTGGCCGGGATGAAATATCCGGACTATCCGGTAGCCCTGGGTGTGATCAGGTCGGTCGATGAACCTTCGTACGACCGTGAAGTGGCTCGGCAGGTTGAAGAGGTAAAGGCACAAAGTCCGATCAAGTGCATGGACGACCTGCTCAACAGCGGAGAAACCTGGACAATCGGATAGTAGCATCTGCCCTGAAA
>CASDWR010000196.1 GCA_949284665.1 uncultured Rikenellaceae bacterium
CAAGGTGGTTTTTGACCACGTATACCTCACAACCGAGGATGGGCTTTATGCCTTCTTTGTTGGCTGTATCGTAGAACTCTTTAGCTCCGAACATGTTGCCATGATCGGTAATCGCCACGGCAGGCATGCCAAATTCTTTGGCTCTTTTGATCAGTGATGGGATCGATGCCGCTCCATCGAGGATGGAGTATTGCGTGTGTACGTGAAGATGGACGAAACCGGGCATGATGTTATGTGGCGTGGAATTTTTTTTTGCGTTTGACAAAGATAAAAATTTATCTCTGCATTTTACGGTATTTTTCTTGCAATTTTCTCAACAAAAGTCGTTATATTTATAGAGACCAATTTAACGGATTGTGTTATGGATAAATCGGAAGTTATAACATTGGCTACGTATGCCAGTGCCGGTGAAGCGCTGGTTGTACAGTCGCTGCTTGAATCTGCGGGCGTAGAAACGCAGATCGTCAACGAAGTTTCGTCCAACGTGCTGCCTTATTCGAGCGACAATGCGGTTCGGTTGATTATCAATGAGAAAGATGTAGATCGGGCGAGAGAGATTCTTGCTGCCGGTTTCGACAAACGTGCCGCAGAGGGTGAGTGATACAAATGATTCGGAGAATTCATGTCATCCCTTGTCATTGAATATCTCCCAGGAGCGTTCGGCTTGCAGGACCAGCATGCGGTACCCGTTGCAGATCCGTGCTCCGTATGTTTCGCCCAAAGCGAGAAAGCGGGTTTTCGGCGGGTTGTAAACCAGGTCGAAAAGGGCGTGGTGCGGAGAGAGTGCCGAATATGGAATATCCGGAGCCGAGTCTGTATTCGGCGTGGTTCCGAGCGGTGTCGCATTGACAATGAGGAGAAAGGCGCGAAGTAATTCGGGAGTGACCTGATCGTAAGTCAGACGATCCGATCCCTCACGGCGCGAAACGAAGCGGTATTCCATCCCTAACTCGCTCAATGCACATGCGACTGCTTTCGATGCCCCTCCTGTCCCCAATATCAGTGCATGAGGCCTTTCTTGACCGATGAATTCGAGTAGCGAGGTGCGGAATCCGTAGAGGTCGGCATTGTGTCCCGTAAGTATCCCATCACGTCGGACGATACAGTTTACTGCACCGACTTTACGGGCTTCGGGTGAGAGTTCGTCCAGAAAGGGTATTACCGTCTCCTTGTAGGGAAGGGTTACGTTCATACCTTCGAGTTGTGGCTCGTTTGCGAGCAGGTCTGGCAACTGTTCGATCGACGTCAGGGGATAATTGTCGTATGTGGCGTCAACAACTCCTTCGGAACGGAACTTATTCTTGAAATAAGTTGCAGAAAAGGAGTGCCCGAGAGGGTATCCGATCAAGCCGAATTTTCTCATTTTTACATTACGTATTTGATCAGTACAAATCCGCCGATCAGCAAAACGGTGAATGCGATGGCGAGCAGGTTGAAGTACTTGTCGATAAATGTCTTGACGGGGGCGCCATATTTCCAGATCAATGCGCCTATCAGCGTGAAACGTACTCCGCGTCCGATGATCGAAGCCAACAAAAACATCGGGAAATTGATTTGGAATACACCGCCGGCAATGGTGAATATTTTATATGGAATCGGGGTAAATCCGGCAGTAAATACCGCCCAGAAATTCCATTGGTCGTATTTGTCTCCCACCATGTCGAAAACTTCCTGCGAGAAGATTGACGGGATAAACCAGTCATGCATGACATCCCATGCCCACAACCCAATGGCATACCCGGCTACTGCACCCAGGATCGACCCCGTCGTGCAGATGGCAGCATACCGGAATGATTTCGATGGGGCACCGAGACAGAGTGCAATCAGCAGCACATCGGGAGGAATGGGGAAAAAACTCGATTCCACGAAAGCAAGGATGAATAGTGCTGCGGAGCCCCATTTGCTCTCCGCCCAACTCAAAACCCAGTTATAACAGCGTTTTACGACGTTCATTTTTTTCGTTTTCTCGTTGTTGTAATGCGAATGCGCAAAGATAAGAAAAAACCGGAAAGATTCACATACGATGTATGTGGAAACTGCGACAATCATCCGATGATACGTATACTCTTTATGGACCGAAAATATGGCAAACGGAAACGATGCCGAGCCGATGGGGATGATCCGTGACCTGGCCTGCATGTGAATATAGTGGAACGGTCCGGTATTTATGAGGTTGGATGCGTCCTGATGTGCGGGGTGTGAGGACTTCCTGTTTCGCTTCAATTCCGGCCGATATAAGATTGATATAATGGAAATTCCTTCCCGATAAGAAAGGACTACCCAACGGGTAGTCCTTAATGCCGATACGAAAAATTGTTCCGACCGGTTTTACCGATTCCCGAAAACGGAACCGGTTTCCTGAAAACTGATGTCGGATTCCCGGAACTTCTCCGGATGGATTTTCTTTATAACTTGTCGAATTCTTCGTCAATCGAAAAACCGTTCGAGGATTCAAATGTTTGCTCGAAAATATCGGGCCTGTTTTTGCGAATGTAATTCACTGCATCGTTCAGACCATCTGCATATTTTTGAAAATCTTCCTTATAAAGATGGATTTTATGTTTGTCGAAAAAGACATTTCCGTCTTTGTCGGTTTTTTTCCGGCTTTCGGTGATTGTCAGGTAACAATCGTTGCCTCGTGTGGTTTTCACATCGAAGAAGTAGGTCCGTTTTCCTGCCCGCACGACATTGGAGTAAATTTTTTCTCCCATGTCGATATCGCTCTCTCTGGTCATTTCTGTTTTGTCTGTCATTGCAATAGTTCAGATTATGGTTACTATTTTTAACAAAAATACGAAATAAAATAGTATTTCCAATAAGAATGTGCTACAAAATTAACTTTTTGTAATTGTCCCACTGCTCGATCACTGTTTTTGCCTTTTGGAAAGTCTCATCCGCATCTCGGTTGATGATTCTGAAATATTCCGTTGTGTCCCAAAGTTTCTGAGCGATAAGAGCTTTTATGTGGATTTTAATTTCCTCCCAAGAATGGTCGTTTGAAGCGGGGATTTCGGTTATTTCTCGTTTTTTGCCGAGAGCCGCAATTCGGTCCATCATCTTTTGATCCACAAGGAACCCCTTGTCGAAACTTTCGAAATTTTCGTATTGTCTCTGGAGCGTTGTGCGGTTTTCCTGAAGGAAGGTGTTAACATATTCGTTGATGACCCCGGCTCGAACCAGACGATTCCAATATGAGTAGTTTTTAGTGGTATCGAGCGGAACCAGTATGTCAGGATTGATTCCTCCGCCACCTATTACTTCGCGTCCGCTGCGTAAAGTCTTGTAACGCGGGGCATCGGCATTGACAGAATCGGCATAGCTGGAATCGACGGCGCGTTTGTAGTGGTCGATATGATAATCTTCGATATGCCCGTTTTCGAATGGCCGTTGAATTACTCTCCCGGTCGGGGTATGATAGCGTGCGACGGTGATACGTACGGCAGAGTCATCGGGCAGCGGCACCTGTCTTTGTACCAATCCCTTACCATAACTGGGCTGTCCGATGATAATGGCCCGATCCCAGTCTTGCAGGGCTCCGGCCACGATTTCACTGGCTGAAGCCGAACTCGCGTCGATCAGAACGATAACCGGTCCTTCCATGAAAAGGCCGTTTTGTTGGGAAACATATTTGAATGGAGGAATGGCACGTCCTTCTGTCGAAACGATTGTCGAGCCGGCAGTCAGGAAGAATTCGCTCATTTTGATTGCCTGATCGAGCAGTCCGCCTCCATTGCCCCGAAGATCGAGTATCAGCGCCTCGATTGGGCCTAACTGTCGGTATGCTTCCAGAAATTCCGTCATGGTGGTTTCTGCGAAACGGTTGACCTTGATATATCCGGTATTCCGGGTGGGTTTATAAACCGCATCGATGGTATGGATGGGAATATCATCGCGGGTGATCCGAAACGAAAGACGATCCG
>CASDWR010000197.1 GCA_949284665.1 uncultured Rikenellaceae bacterium
AGAGTGCCGTAATTCGTTTGCGACGAAATTCGACGAAGGAACTTGCCTGCGATGAAAGACTTTTCATCCGGGTGGTCAAGGCTTCTTTCGGTCAACGTCGGAAAATGTTGAGAAATTCGCTGCGGACAGTATTCGGTAATTTCGGTGGGGCGGAGCATCCGTTTTTTACCCGCCGGGCTGAAACATTGTCGGTGCCTGAGTTTGAAGAATTGACCCGATGGGTGGCGGGAAAAGTGGGGGCCGGAGCGATATGATATTGAAGGGAGAAGGTTTCATGTTGAGGGAGTGGTCGTTGAATGATGTCGACGACTTGGTGGACGCAGCAAATGATATTCGTATATGGAACAATGTGCGGGATGGTTTCCCGTACCCATATACGAAACTCGATGCAATCAGTTTCATTACTTTTGCCCTTCATACTCCGTATGTGCAGAACATGGCGATTGAAGTGGAAGGGCATGCTGTGGGCAATATGGGGGTTACGCCGATGAGCGACGTAGAACGTCACAGTGCGGAATTGGGTTACTGGTTGGCCGGGGCGTATTGGGGACAGGGGATTGCAAGTCGTGCATTGCATATTTTTGTACACGAATATCTTTTTTGTCGGACGGATATAATGCGTCTATTCGCTACGGTATTCGAATATAATGTGGCTTCTGTCAAGGTATTGGAAAATAACGGTTTCCGGCGGGTCGGCATATTGCGGAAAGCCGCTTGTAAAAACGGCAGGTTCATCGATCTCCATTATTACGAACTGTTGAGAAAGCATGCTTTCGAGGAGGGAGATCCTGATCGGGAGTTACCGGTGAGCGAGTGTCCCGAAGCGAACGTCGGTTACTGAACGTTGGCCTTGTCGACTCTGGAGGGGAGGGGAAAGTCGATATCTTGTGAGGTGTTCGGGTGTTGGGAAATGCGTTCAAGTGCTTCGCGTCGGATTTTCGGGAGAGCACGGAATACCAGTTCATAGGAGTCCCGTATCATTTTTCTGATAAGGGTGGCCGGTAGGTCCCCATCGATTTTTACCGTATTCCAATATTTTTTGTTCATGTGCCATCCGGGTTGGATTTCATCGTATCGGTCACGGAGTTCGATGGCTTGATCGGGTTCACATTTGATGTTGATGCTGGTCGGGTGCTCGATGTCGGTCAACAGGAATATTTTCCCTCCGATTTTGTAAACAAGGGTGGTTTCATCAAACGGGGTTGTCTCCTCGACAGCCGGCAGTGAAAGACAATATTCGCGTATGTCGGAGATATCCATGATGAGCAATAGCTTGCGGTTTGTTTCTCGTGTGCATGCATTGGGTGGCAATGCCGTCGGACGAGTTTTTCCCTGACAAAGGTATAAAAATGAAAGTATGGGAACAAGCGGAAATGCATTTTTCGTATCCGACTGTACAGAACAGTATTGCGTTTCCAAAGAGGGTGGGCGAAAGCGTGTACGGGATAATGCATTTTTAACAAATTCGGATAGTCATGCTTGCAGTCGGTTTTTTGTCGCTGAATCAGTCAGGGAGTGGGGTTCGGAAACAAAAAAGAAGACGATTGAGCGTCTTCTTTTTCACTGTGGTGCCACCGGGAATCGAACCAGGGACACAAGGATTTTCAGTCCTTTGCTCTACCAACTGAGCTATGGCACCCCATTGTTTTTTCGTTTGCGGATGCAAAGGTATGTAAAATATTCTAATCTGCAAAACTTCCCGATAAAAATTGTGGAATTTAATAAAAGCTGAACGAAAAGTTGTATATTTGCGGCGTCAACCTAAACTCGACTGTAAAATGAGGATAGCATTAGCGCAGCTAAATTACACGATCGGCGATTTCGAGACCAACAAGGTGAAGATCATGGATGCCGTTCAGCGTGCGAAGCGGGAAAAGGTCGATTTGGTGGTATTCGCCGAGCAGGCCATATGCGGTGCTCCGGCTTACGATCTTTTAAATAAGGTAACATTTTTGGGATTGGGAGAAGATGCTCTTGTGGAGATCGCTTCCTGTTGCGACGGTATCGCGGCTCTGATCGGATTGCCGATACAGAAAAACAATCGAACGGTAAGTGCTGCCGCCTTTATTCAGAATCGAAAGATATTGCGTTATGTCTCCAAGAAAAAGGTGGTATGGCGTGATGAGGCATATCATCTCTCTTGTGGCGACGGATGTGAATTCGTAACGCTCTGCGGACATAAGATCGCAGTGGTGATCGGCCATGATATTGAGGACGAACAGGAGTATGTGAGTTATGCGGATACCGTGATCAACCTGGCTGCTTCGCCTTACTATCGGGCAGTGATTGAAAAACGATACGAGGAACTGAGCCGCAGAGCCTACACGATGAACAAGAATTTTATTTTTGTCAATCAGGTAGGCGGTCAGACAGATGTCGTGTATGACGGATCGTCGGCCGTGTTCAATTGTTATGGTGAGGCGATTGCACTGGCCCGAAGTTTCGAAGAGGATTTCGTTGTCGTCGATATCGATGCGAAAAACGAACCGTTGGAGATTCCTTACCAGCATAAAACGGTCAATGTATATCGGGCGATCCGTTTGGGGTTGCGTGATTTCTTTGAGAAGAACGGTTATAAGAAAGCATGTCTTGGACTTTCGGGAGGTATCGATTCCGCGGTGGTGGCAGCAATCGCTGCCGAAGTACTCGGCCCTGAGAATTTGAAGGTGTTGATGTTACCATCCCAGTTTTCGAGCGACCATTCGGTTGAAGATGCCTTGCTGATGGCCGACAGCCTCGGACTGGAGTATGACGTAATCCCTATAACCAAAGCGTACGAGACCATCATGGATACGCTGAAACCGGTCTTCGGGAATCTGCCGTTCGATGTGGCCGAGGAGAATATTCAGGCACGGTTGCGATGCGTGATGATGATGGCCGTGTCGAACAAGTTCGGACACATTCTTCTCAATACTTCCAACAAGAGCGAATTGGCTGTAGGATATGGGACGCTCTACGGAGACAATACGGGAGTAATCAGCATCATCGGAGATCTTTACAAGAGTGAGGTTTTTTCACTGGCCCGTTACATCAACCACAACCGGGAAATCATTCCGGAACGGATCCTGCTCAAAGAGCCGTCCGCGGAGTTGCGTCCCGAACAGAAAGACAGCGACGCATTGCCCCCATACGATGTGGTGGATGCGATTCTGTACCGCATGATCGAGGAAGGACAACATCGGGAAGAGATTATCAATGCCGGTTTCGATGCGGAAGTGGTATACAAGATATACGGGATGATATTGCGGAACGAGCAAAAAAGATATCAGTTCTGTCCTACCTTGCGCGTATCATCCTGTCCTTTCGGCAAGGGTCGCGTGATGCCGATAACCAGCAAATACGGTTTCTGATCAATTCGGAGATTTTATATAGAGATAAGGAATCAAGAAAGTGGAATCGATATCACATAGGGGACGAGTCGTAGCGATTGCAGGAGAGCGCATCGATGTGGAGATGATCGTCGAGAGTGCTTGTGCATCATGCCGGGCACGGAAATCCTGCGGGATGGATGAGCGTACGGAGAAGATAGTGAGCGTTTATGAGCCGCATCCTGAAACATATGCTGTAGGAGATGAGGTTATTGTGTCCATCAGTCAGGTGATGGGGATTAAGGCTGTCCTGTTTGCGTATGTCTATCCGTTTTTCCTGCTTTTGGCCACTTTATTGATTCTCACCCATCTCGGGTGTTCGGAAACGGTGTCGGGACTGTCGGCACTGGGCACATTGGCCATCTATTATCCGTTGCTGTATCTTTTGAGGGGGCGTTTGGAAAAGGAGATTATTTTCGAACTAAAAAAATCATAATGGGAGTTTTAGGTTACACGATCCTGACACTATGTGTGTTGGGAATTCTGGCTGCCGTGATTTTGTATGTGGTGGCACAGAAATTCAAAGTTTACGAGGATCCGCGTATCGACGACGTGGAGAAGATGCTTCCGGGGGCGAATTGCGGCGGATGCGGATTTGCCGGTTGTCGGGCCATGGCGTCGGCATTGGTTGAGCGCGATGATATTTCGGCACTGTATTGTCCGGTGGGCGGCGGCGATTGTATGAAGAAAGTCGCCGATTTTCTTGGGAAAGCCGCACCGGAACGAGAACCGCAGGTTGCTGTTGTACGCTGTTCCGGCAGTTGCCAGAACCGGCCGCGTACGAATACTTTTGACGGGGCGTCGTCGTGTGCGGTGATAGCATCGCTCTATGGAGGGGAGACCGGTTGTACGTTTGGATGTCTCGGCAAGGGTGATTGCGTGGCCGTATGTGAATTCGGTGCATTGTCCATGAATCCAGAGACCGGGTTGCCTGAGGTGGATCAGGAGAAGTGTACCGCATGTGGTGCATGTGTGAAGGCTTGTCCGAAGATGGTGATCGAGTTGCGTAAGAAAGGACCGAAAGACCGTCGGGTTTTCGTTTCCTGCGTAAACAAGGACAAGGGCGGGGTTGCTCGCAAGAGTTGCTCGGCTGCATGTATTGGTTGCGGCAAGTGCGCCAAAGTCTGTCCGTTTGGTGCGATTACCATAGAGAACAATCTGGCATATATCGATTTCAACAAGTGTCGTTTGTGTCGCAAGTGTGTGGCTGAATGCCCGACCGGAGCGATTCATGCGGTGAATTTCCCGCCGATGAAGCCTGCAGCTCCCGCAGCGACTCCGGTATCGAAAGTTTCCGCATCTGACAAGGGTGCTGTATCGTCCGCGACTTCCGAAAAATCGGAAAACCCGGAAGTGCCGACATCCCCGATGACAACCGATGCCGCGGCGACGGTAACCGTTTCGGGTGCAGAGGGGAAACCGGCACAGAAAAGCGTTGCTGAAACCGATAAAAAAGAAGAATAAAAGACAAGGCATATGAAAACTTTTCCAATCGGCGGTATTCATCCGTCGGCACACAAATTGAGCAGCAAGGGGAA
>CASDWR010000198.1 GCA_949284665.1 uncultured Rikenellaceae bacterium
CGACGGGTCAGATAACCTGCATCGGCCGTTTTCAACGCGGTATCGGCAAGACCGTTACGGGCACCGTGCGTGGAGAGAAAGTATTCCAACACCGAAAGCCCCTCCTTGAAGTTGGAAAGAATCGGGTTTTCAATAACCTGTCCTCCCTCTGCTCCCGACTTTTGGGGTTTTGCCATCAAACCACGCATACCGCACAACTGACGAATCTGTTCTTTCGAACCACGAGCACCGGAATCGAGCATCATGTAAACCGGATTGAACCCTTGCATATCGTTTTCGAGTTGCTTCGACACGGTTTCCGTCAATTCGGAATTCACACGGGTCCAGATATCGATTACCTGATTGTAACGTTCATTGTTGGTAATGAAGCCCATGTTGTAACTTTCATATACCTCATCGACTTTTTCATACCCTTCGCGCACGAGTTTTTCCTTCTCTTTCGGGATCAACACGGCATCGAGGTTAAACGACAATCCGCCCCGGAAGGCCATTTGGTAACCCAAAGCCTTGATATCGTCGAGGAAAACGGCAGCCTTGTCAGCACCTGCCTTTTTCATCACCACACCGATAATATCACGCAGATTTTTCTTTTTGAGCAAGGTATTGATAAAACCGACCTCTTTCGGAACGACCTGATTGAAAATAATACGTCCGATCGTAGTTTCCTTGACGAGTTCACGTTTCGGATTTCCGGCTTCGTCGACCGTATCGATCATAACGCTAACCTTGGCATGTAAATCGGCTCGACCTTCGTTGTAAGCAATAATCGCCTCTTCTGGGCCATAGAACACCAATCCTTCGCCTTTGGCACCGGCACGGGGTTTGGTGATATAGTAAAGGCCAAGCACCATATCCTGAGAAGGTACGGTAATCGGAGCACCATTGGCAGGATTGAGAATATTGTGCGATCCGAGCATCAATATCTGGGCCTCCAGAATAGCGGCATTACCCAGAGGCAGGTGTACGGCCATCTGGTCACCGTCGAAATCCGCATTGAAAGCGGTACAAGCCAGAGGGTGAAGTTGGAGTGCCTTCCCCTCGATGAGTTTTGGCTGGAAAGCCTGGATACCCAAACGGTGAAGCGTCGGAGCACGGTTCATAAGTACCGGATGCCCTTTGATCACATTTTCGAGAATATCCCAAATCACCGGATCTTTCCGATCGATGATTTTCTTGGCCGACTTGACAGTTTTAACGATACCGCGCTCGATGAGTTTGCGGATGATGAACGGTTTGTAGAGTTCGGCAGCCATGTCTTTCGGGATACCCATCTCGTGCATTTTCAATTCGGGACCTACGACGATTACCGAACGTGCCGAATAGTCCACACGCTTACCGAGCAGGTTCTGACGGAACCGGCCCTGTTTTCCCTTCAAACTGTCGCTCAAAGACTTAAGCGGTCTATTGCTTTCCGATTTAACGGCACTGTTTTTACGAGAGTTGTCGAAAAGGCTGTCCACAGCTTCCTGAAGCATACGTTTTTCATTACGCAGGATCACTTCCGGGGCCTTGATTTCGATCAATCTTTTCAACCGGTTGTTTCGGATAATCACTCTCCGAGAAAGATCATTCAGATCGGAGGTATCGAAACGGCCTCCATCGAGCGGCACCAACGGGCGTAACTCGGGGGGAATCACAGGGATAACCTTCAAGACCATCCACTCGGGTTTGTTGATCTCGCGCGATTCCCGGAAAGCCTCGATAATATGCAACCGTTTCAGGGCTTCGGCCCTACGCTGTTGCGAAGTCTCGGTACTGGCCTTATGCCGCAGGGAATAAGAGAGCGAATCGAGGTCCACACGCTGGAGAAGCGTATAGATGGCCTCGGCCCCCATCAGAGCGATAAACTTGTTGGGGTCGCTGTCGTCGAGTTGTGCATTCCCTTTGGGCATCACGTCGAGATACTCCTTTTCAGCCAACAGGTCCAGATCTTTTACACCGCTCGCGGCAGCAGCACCCGCCTGAATGACGATGTAACGCTCATAATAGATAACGGCATCGAGCATTTTTGTCGGAATACCCAACAGATAGCTGATTTTCGAAGGGAGCGATCGGAAGTACCAGATATGTACCACGGGAACGACCAAGGAGATATGGCCCATCCTTTCGCGGCGTACCTTTTTTTCAGTCACTTCGACACCGCAACGGTCACACACGATACCCTTGTA
>CASDWR010000199.1 GCA_949284665.1 uncultured Rikenellaceae bacterium
CGGAGCGTTTTCCTATCAATATAATAACAATCCGGAAAGCGGTTGGATATGCCTTTTGACCGACAATGGAATTTTGGGTTTTTTGTTCTATTTGTTGCCGTTGATTTATGCGTTCTACCGTTTTCTGATGCGGAAGGAATTCTATCTTTTTGCCGTTACCGGGATTTTCTTCGTGATGAATTTCCTCATTACAAGTCATTTGTCCGGTACGGGCAACCTTGTGTATTGGTTGGTTGTGTTCGAACTTGTCAATAAAGCCCGGTTCGGATACGGTAAACTTGATAATCCCATCCGGGATTTACAAGAGGCGGGTGCGGATCCATCCGTCTCATCCTGTCGGTAGAAAGGGCTGTGATATTGTATTTTCGTCATGTATCCTTTTGTTTTACTTTGCAAAACAACTCTCTGAAGAACAAGTTTCTTCGGTATGATAAGTGTAAAGGATGTATGATGCGATATTGTTTGTCAATCAGATGGTTGGTGTTGCTTTTGAATTTGCCCCACAGGGTGTGGCGATACGCAATCGGTTCTGTCTGCCGTTGACCTGACGACCCTCCGGAGGGATAGCGGAAACTTGTGCGATGTTTCGGATTTACTGATGGGGAAGTTGCATTGAAGGAACGGTATGTTAAAAAATTTCCGATCATGAAGATCTTACATATTGGAAAGTATTACCCTCCCTTTTACGGGGGGATCGAAAGAGTAAATTTCGATCTGGTCGAAAGTCTGAATCGCATACCAGGCTATCAGGTGGATGAACTCTGTTTCGATCATGTTTCTCACAGGAAAGGCGGAGTATTACCCGAGAGTGTCGCGACAGGAGACGTATCGCATCCTGAAACATATTATAGCCTGTGGCGGGTACCGATCCAGACGATTCGTTTTTCGACTCCCATTTCTACCCGGTATTTTGGGGTATATCGTCGTTTGCGTAAGGATTATGATATCGTACATATCCATTTACCGAATCCGGTAGCTTCCATGGCATTGTTGATGTGGCCGCCACATGGCCGTATCATTCTTCATTGGCATTCCGATATAGTAAAACAACGTATGTTGAGGCTTATGTACAAACCGATGCAGACGTTGTTGCTGCGTCGTGCGGAACGGATTATCGTTACCAGTGAAAAATATGCGGAGGCATCGGTGGATTTGCGGCCGTGGAGAGAGAAAGTGCGGGTAATCCCAATCGGTATCGATGCAGCACATCTCGCATTTCCCGAAGGGGCTGACCTGGCTATTCGGAATGCCTGTCACGGCCGGAAGATCGTCTTGAGTATTGGTCGTTTAACTTATTACAAAGGTTTCGAATATCTGATTCGGGCAGCTTCGTTTTTAGGGGATGATACCGTGGTGCTTATCGGAGGATGTGGAGAGTTGCATGATGAATTGGAGGCTTTGATCGGATCGTTGGGCCTTGCCGACAGGGTGAAGCTGATAGGACGTATTCCGCAGGAATTTATGGGCGCTTATTTTTCCGTTGCCGATTTGTTTTGCTTGCCGTCAGTAGTGCGTACGGAGGCATTTGGGGTCGTATTGGTCGAGGCATTGGCATCGGGTGTGCCGATTGTAGCCTGTGAGGTACCTGGCAGTGGAGTGAGTTGGGTGAATCACAATGGGGTGACGGGCGAGAACGTCCCGGTCCGGAATCCGAAGGCGCTGGCCGGGGCAATCCGACGTTTGCTGGATGATCCGGAACGGCTGTCGGCTTGTCGAAAGGCTTGTCTGGAACGCTATCGAAACTTGTTTACACGGGAAAAAATGGTGGATGATGTGCGGAAACTTTATGATGAAGTGTACGTGAGACGTTAAGGACCAACCTTCCCGCATAACCGTTTTTTCGTTTTGTCCTTGTCTGGAATGCATGCAGAGATTCTCCGGACAGGAAATTTCGCTATCTTTGTATTACTGAAACGTATGAAATCCGCGCTTTGGAGGGAGCGTGGATAAAGGTATGATTTAAGAGGCGCGAGAGTCAAGGAAGATTAAAAGAACAATGAAGAAAACGGTACAAAAAGTCCGGGAGATAAAGGATGGCGAACGCAAGGCAGCCGACACGGTGATTCGTCTTGTTGCCGCTCAACTCAACGGGGAGAGTGGGGGACAACCGTTGAACGATCTCTCTCCGCAAGAGTGGTCGTACTGTTTTCGGATTGCCTCGGAACAAGCATTGTTGGCGGTCGTTTGGGATGAGATTGTCCGTCGTGGAGACGAATTATTGCTGCCGCGTGAGGTCCGTTTGCGTTGGGCGTTGAGCGCGGAGAGAATAGAAGAACGTTATCGCCGTCAGGTAGTGGTTTGTGGGGAGCTTGCTCGACTTTATGGCAGTCGAGGGATTCGCATGATGCTCCTCAAAGGGTTGGGGTTGAGCCGTTGGTGGCCTGTTCCCCAACACAGGGAGTGTGGAGATCTGGATATATGGCTTTACGGCCGGCAACGTGAAGGCGATCGACTGGTAGAGGAACGATGGAAAGTTCCGATCGACAACGACAGCCATCATCACACGATTTTCGTGGTGAACGGTGTGATGGTGGAGAATCATTACGATTTTGTCGATGTACATGCTCATCGTTCGAGTGCCCGGTGTGAAGCGATTCTGAAAGAACTGTCGTCCGAGTCGGATAATCCTGAAACAATGGTTGTGGAGGGTGGAGAGGTGGATTTGCCCGAAGATCATCTGAATGCGCTTTTTTTGATGCGTCACATGGCAACCCATTTCGCAGCCGAACGTGTCAATTTGCGACAGGTTTGCGATTGGGGTCTCTTCCTGCAACATCGGATCGGGGCTTTGAATCGCTCGACTATCAACGAACTATTCGAGATGTTTCGTCTTTCACGGTTCGCATCTGTTGTCGGGAGCATCCTGATAGAGAAGTTCGGATTCGACCCTTCGTTGTTCCCGGAGGCATCCGAATGTGATGTGGAACTCCGACAACGGATTCTTGACGATATGTTGTTCCCTGAATTCGGAGAGAAGAAACCCGCCGGAGGGTTGGTCCCGATCGTTTGTTTTAAGATCCGGCGTTTTTTTGCGAATCGGTGGAAACATCGAATCGTTTGGCCCGAATCTTTGGCTGAAACTTTCGTGCGTTCGACGTTTTCCCATTTTATGAAACCGAAGACGATACGAAAATAGCGATCCGATTCGGGATTGTCATTTTGAGGGAGGCCCTGTAAAAGAAAAGAAACCAAACAACAGATAGAATCGAAATGTATATAGCAATAGTAGGAACCGGATACGTAGGCCTGGTTAGCGGAACCTGTTTTTCAGAGATGGGTATCGATGTTGCCTGCGTGGATGTAGATCAAACGAAAATAGACCGACTCAATGCCGGGGGCATTCCCATTTATGAACCCGGTCTGGAAGAGATGGTTGCCCGCAACAGACAGGCCGGACGACTTCGTTTTACCACCTCTTTGGCAGAGGTGTTGCCCGAAGCCGATCTGGTTTTTTGTGCGGTGGGTACACCACCGGACGAGGATGGGAGTGCTGATCTGAAATATGTACTCGAGGTGGCTCGTACGGTAGGGCGTGAGATGAACCGTTATACGGTGGTTGTTACGAAGAGTACGGTCCCGGTGGGGACCTCGCGTCAGGTAAAGAGAGTGATCGAGGAGGAACTCGAGCGACGGGGTGTGCATGTGGAATTCGATGTGGCCAGCAATCCCGAGTTTCTCAAGGAGGGTGCGGCTATCGAGGATTTCATGAACCCCGATCGAGTGGTGGTGGGTGTCGACAGCGAACGGGCCCGTAAACTTCTTTCAGAACTTTACGATCCTTTTCGGCTTCGACCCGAGCAATTGCTGTTTACGGATGTCGCTTCGGCTGAGATGATTAAATATGCAGCCAATTCGATGCTGGCTACCCGTATTTCATTCATGAACGATATTGCCAATCTTTGTGCACTGTTGGGTGCCGATGTGAATATGGTCCGGCGTGGCATAGGTAGTGATACCCGCATCGGCAGCAAATTCCTATATCCGGGATGCGGTTATGGGGGAAGTTGTTTCCCGAAAGATGTGAAGGCGCTTATTCGGATGGGAGAGCGGAACGGTTACCGCATGCGTGTTCTTGAGGCAGTCGAGGAAGTCAATGAGCGTCAGAAAGGGATCTTGTTCGATAAACTTTGTGGCCGTTGGGGAGGCCGGATGTCGGGGCGTACGGTGGCTCTCTGGGGGCTTGCATTCAAGCCGCAGACCGACGACATGCGAGAAGCTCCCGCCCTGGTTTTGATTGATAAGTTGCTAGAAGTCGGTTGCCGGGTACAGGTTTACGATCCGGTTGCCATGGATGAATGCCGTCGGCGAATCGGGAACCGGGTTTGCTATTGTGATAACATGTATGCAGCTGCGGAAGGGGCAGATGCACTGATGCTTGTAACGGAGTGGCATGAATTCCGGACTCCTGATTTTTCGCGTCTCGTAGGGCAAATGCGTACTCCGTTGTTGCTCGATGGACGCAATATTTACGATCGTCAGGTTGTTGAACAGGCGGGATTCGTCTATGACGCGATTTAATCGGTCGGCGATCGACTTGAGAGCGGGGAAGGGGGCCTTCCCTGCCAGAGTGAAATAGTACAGAAGAATATGCGCGGAATCGTACTTGCCGGAGGGAGTGGTACGCGGCTCTATCCGATTACCAAAGGGGTAAGCAAACAGTTGTTGCCCGTTTACGACAAACCGATGATCTATTATCCGTTGTCGGTCTTGATGTTGGCCGGGATACGTGAGATATTGATTATCAGTACGCCGGTTGATTTACCCATGTTTCGTCGTCTGTTGGGTGATGGAAGTGATTATGGCGTCCATTTCGCATATGCCGAACAACCACGTCCGGAGGGATTGGCTCAGGCATTCAGAATTGGAGCCGACTTCATTGGTAAAGAGAGTGTGTGTTTGGTATTGGGGGACAATATTTTTTACGGGCAGGGATTTACGGCGATGCTGAAAGAAGCTGTGCGGGTGGCGGAGGAAGAGGCGGCCGCGACGGTTTTCGGTTATCGGGTCAATGATCCGCAACGGTATGGTGTGGTGTCGTTCGATGCCCGGGGGCGGGTAGAGACGATCGAAGAGAAGCCGCTTGTCCCTCGGAGCGAGTATGCCGTTACGGGACTCTATTTCTATCCCAATCGGGTTGTGGCGGAGGCAGCAAAGATTTGTCCCAGCGCGCGCGGAGAGTTGGAGATCACGGATCTCAACAATCGGTTTTTGGCTACGGGCGATTTGCGCGTGCAGATTTTCGGACGAGGATTTGCATGGCTTGATACGGGCACACACGATTCGCTCAGTGAGGCATCCACCTTTATTGAAGCAATCGAAAAACGACAGGGCCTGAAAATCGCCTGCCTCGAGGAGATTGCCTACCGCATGGGTTGGATCGATCGGATTCAGGTCGGGGAAGCGGCACGGAGTATGAGTTCGAATGATTACGGGACCTACTTGTCGAGATTGATTAAAGAATAGGAGAGTTCGAAGATGGAGTTTTTCGAAACGCAAATAGCAGAGGTGGTACTGCTTCGGCCGAAAGTCTTTGGGGACGGACGAGGTTGTTTTTTCGAAAGTTTCAATGCCCGTGCGGTCGAGGACAGGATCGGACCCTTTCCGGTGGTTCAGATCAACCATTCCGAATCGTGTTATGGGGTGATTCGGGGTCTCCATTTCCAGCGAGGCGCTGCAGCACAGGCCAAATTGGTCCGAGTGCTGTCGGGCGGAATTCTTGATGTGGCAGTTGATATTCGTCGAGGTTCACCCACTTTCGGTCTCCATGTTGCGGTTGAATTGAGTGCCGACAATCGGTTGCAACTTTTTGTACCGCGAGGTTTTGCACATGGTTTTTCGGTTTTGAGTCCTCATGCGGAGGTTGAATATCTGTGCGACAACTGTTACGACCCTGCTGCCGAAGGGGCCGTTGCTTGGAATGACCCGCAGTTGGGTATTGATTGGCAGATACCGGCCGGCGATGCGATTCTCTCTGATCGGGATCGGTGTCACCCCCGTCTGCAAGAGTGTGAGGAGTTGTTCGAATATTTTCCTGGCGGGACAACGTTCTGAACGGAAACGACGATATCGGATGACAATGGGGAATCGGAAAGAGATAAAGAGGCGACAAAGATGAACAATATATTGATTACGGGTGCTGATGGACAGTTGGGGCGAGAGTTGCAACGTTTGGGCGGGTCGTTATCCCGGTGTTGTTTGTACACCGATATTGCAACTCTCGATGTCACCGATCCTGATGCCATAGAGCGGATTATGAACGATTGGCATCCGGCTGTGATCATTAATTGTGCCGCTTTCACCGATGTCGAACGTGCTGAAGAGGAACGAGAGGCGGCAGACCGTCTCAACCGGGTTGCCCCCGGGTTGCTGGCCCGTGCGGCAAAACGGTACGGTTCGTTATTGGTTCATATTTCCACGGATTATGTTTTTGATGGGATGCTCGGACGTCCTTGTAAGGAGTCGGATATGCCGTCACCGCTTGACGTATATGGCGAGACGAAATTGAAAGGTGAACAAGCCGTTGTCGCATCGGGATGCCGTTATGTGATTTTAAGGACGGCATGGCTCTATTCCGAATGGGGGGATAATTTTTTGAATAAGATTTTACATCGGCTTGTCGATGGTTCCGAGGTTCGGGTAGTCGATGACCGATTTGGCTCTCCGACCTGGGCGGCCGATTTGGCTCAGGCGATTTTCCAAGGCGTGTCAAGCGGTGCTTATGACCGGAACGGAGGAATTTATCATTACAGTGGGGATGGCGAGTGCAGTCGATATGAATTTGCGCGTCGCATTGCCCAGTTGTCGGGATATGATGCGGAGGTTGTGCGGTCGTGTCGAAGCGATGAATTTCCGACCAGGGCACGTCGTCCGATTCGCTCCACACTCGACACGGACCTTTATGAACGGACATTCGGCATCCGGATTCCACGGTGGGAAAAGGCATTGGAACGGTGTATGGCCCGTATGGGAATACTTGACAAACAATGCCTTGAAACGAATGAGTAATCCCCTCCGAGGTATGGCGATGACACTGATGCTTGGTACGACAAATTAAAGGCTCCATAGAGTCGGGGAATGATGTGGATTCTGAGGGAAAAGGGGAAGCAAAAGAACGAGAGGGATGAAGAGTATTTTGATTACCGGCGGTGCCGGTTTTATCGGCAGCCATGTAGTGCGGTTGTTTGTCAATAAATATCCGGATTATACGATTGTCAATCTCGATAAGTTGACTTATGCCGGTAATCTCGCCAATTTGAAGGATGTAGAGACGTCTTCCAATTATCGTTTCGAACGTTGCGACATATGCGACGGGGATGCGGTCGGTGCATTGTTTGCCCGGTACCGGATCGACGGGGTGATTCACCTTGCGGCCGAGAGTCATGTGGATCGGAGCATATCGGACCCGCTTGCATTTGCACGGACCAATGTACTCGGCACATTGACGTTGTTGCAGACGGCTCGTAATTTTTGGAAAGGAGAGAGGAAAGATTGTCGATTTTATCATATTTCGACGGACGAGGTATATGGTGCCTTGACGATGGGGCAGCCTGCGTTTACCGAGCAGACACGTTATGATCCGCACAGTCCATACAGTGCGAGCAAGGCGTCGAGCGACCATTTTGTTCGGGCCTTTCATGATACGTACGGCATGCCGACATTGATAAGTAATTGTTCGAACAATTACGGTCCCTATCAGTTTCCCGAAAAACTCATCCCTCTTTTTGTTAACAATATCCGGCAAGGGAAACCATTGCCTGTTTACGGAAAAGGTGAAAATGTGCGAGACTGGCTTTATGTGGAGGACCATGCACGGGCTATCGATCGGATTTTTCACTTTGGGAAGATCGGAGAGACCTACAATGTGGGAGGAGGTAATGAGTGGCGCAATATCGATCTGGTTCGTCTGCTTGTCCGAACGACGGATCGGCTTCTCGGGCGGCCGCAGGGTACGAGCGAAACTCTGATCTCGTTTGTGACTGATCGTCCCGGTCACGATTTGCGTTATGCGATTGATGCTTCCAAGGTGCGTGAAGAGTTGGGATGGATGCCGAATCTGACATTCGAGGAGGGAATTGAACGGACGGTAAGGTGGTATTTGGAGAATCAGTCGTGGCTCGATGATGTGACGGACGGAGCATACCGGAGCTATTACGACCGGATGTATAAGAATCGGTAGGGGCTGGTCAAAGATAAAAGGGAACGGGGTA
>CASDWR010000200.1 GCA_949284665.1 uncultured Rikenellaceae bacterium
AATGCGACGAAAGATATCAACATGCAGTACCTTGGAACCGAAGAGGGACTGTCACATCAGGTTGTCAATACGTTCTATCAGGATGAATTCGGATTCATGTGGATCGGGACACAGGACGGACTGAATCGATGGGATGGAAGAAGAGTGGAGGTATACAAACCCGATCGCGATATTCCCGGAACTTTTAGGGCAATTAATATCCTACAAATGTGCTGTGATGGGGACGGCCATATTTATGTCAGAAGTCTTGAGAGCATATCGGAGTACGATATGCGGGCCAATACGTTCCGGGTGATTTACAATGGACGGACCGATGCGATTGCCTGGTCGGAAGACGGGTTGTGGATGGCCGCAAACCGAACACTGTTTTGTCGTCGTCCCGGTGTTGCGGATTTTGAAGTTTTTTTTTCGTTCGATACGGATCGGGAATACGAATTGCCGTCGGATGTGTCGATCAATACCATGACTGTTTGTTCCGACGGTTCGTTGTTTGTCGGGACCGATCGAGCAGGCATGTTTCGGATCGATCCGTCGGGACGGATTACCCGTCAGGTACACATCGGTTTGGTCAACTCCATTTACGAGGATCATTCCGGGACTATCTGGTTCGCTTCGCGGAACGATGGCCTTTATCGTCTGAACGAGACCGGGGATTTGAAACATTATCTGGCCGGAGAAGAGGGTGGTCTTAAACACAATATGGTACGGTCGATAGTTCAGGAGAGCGATTCGTGCTATTACGTTGCCACATTTGCCGGTTTGCAGGCCTTGAATCCCCAGACGGGTGTTTTTACCGATTATTCGTACGACCTGAAAATCGAGACCGAAAATGTCCGTTCCATCATATCGATGTATTATGATCGGGCGGGAACGTTATGGCTTGGAACTTTCCATTTGGGGGTGTTGTACTACAACAGCGTAAACGACATTTATCATTATTATCGTTCGTCGTCCAAAGAAGGAACCGGACGTTTGACCTCTCCGATTGTGAATGCCATGGCGGAAGACGGTTTTGATCGTATCTGGTTTGGGACCGAAGGTGGTGGTCTCTGTTATTTCGACAAGCGTACCCACGATTTTCATCCATTTACCCATGCTTACGGGCGGCAATTTCCTTCGTTGGTTATCAAAGCCCTTTATTACGACGATCGGAATGATTGGCTTTGGGCATCGACGTTGTCGGACGGGGTGTTCAGGGTAGAGATGCAGACCGGCCGTATTGATCGGACCGATTCGGATGTGTACGATGAACGGGGTCATGTTTCTCGTCTTGCCTACAACATGGTGGCGATGATCGGCATCCCCGGAAGCGATACGTTGCTGTTGGCAGCTAAGGGTGGATTGATTGCTCTCGATCCGAAAACGATGACCATGTATGAGATGCCTCAGGCATCGTTGCGCAATCAGCGTATCAGCCATGTGTGGGACATGACATTCGATCGGAACGGTGATTTGTGGTTCGTGACATCGGTCGACCTGCAACGGGTCGACCTGAAAAACGATGTGTCGACAAGATATTCGTTTTCAGACATAGCACGCGGAGGAAATGCGGAATATCACATTGCCCATCTGTTGCGGGATCGTTCCAATCGTATATGGCTTGGCTCCACCGGAGAGGGCATTTTCCTTTATGACCCCCAAAGTGATTCGTTTCGGCATTATGGCAACGAATCGGGAATTGCCAATGGTTTTATTACCGGGTTGAAGGAGGGGTCCGACGGCCATTCGCTCTATGTCGCAACCAATGGCGGCTTGTCCCGTTTTGACATAGGGACAAAAAAGTTCGAGAACTATACTGTCCGGAACGGGTTTCCGTTGAATGAGATTTGTGACGGTGGATTGTGGGTTACCCGAGACGGAGAGGTGTTCGTATGTGGCATTTCAGGTGTGGTGTCCATCGAGGAGGGCCGGTTGAATTACAATGCGGTAAATGACTATGACGTGTTTGTCAAAGAGGTGTGGGTGGATAATGTCCGTTTGAATCCGGCCGATTCTTCATCAATGATCGATGAGTCGATTTTGTATGGCAAACGGTTGGTGTTGAAGCCTGGGCATTCGGTGATAAGATTCGAGATAGCGACCAACTCATTGATCCCGAACAGCAACGAGCGTATCGAATACAGGCTCGAAGGATTTGATGCCGGTTTCATGGAAGTCGATGATAACCGGATGGTCACCTATTCCAATCTTGATCCAGGGAGGTATCGTTTCCATGTCAGAAGTTATTTGGCGGGTGGAGAGTCGGCGAGTACGGTTGTCGATGTGTGGGTGAAATCTCCTTTTTACAAACAAGGGTGGTTCCTGTTCCTGTTGTGTGTCTTGATAGCAATGGCGGTTGTCTTTTCGGTACGTGCCTATTGGTCTCGGAGGGCATTGCAGCAGTCTTTGGCGGCCGAACAGCGAGAGAAGGCGCATGTAGAAGAGATCAACCAGTCGAAATTGCGGTTTTTTACCAACATGTCGCATGAGTTTCGTACGCCGCTGACTTTGATATCCAGTTCTTTGGAATTGCTTCTGATGCGCCGGGACATTAAGCCGACGGTATATAACAAGATATTGGATACATACCGGAATGCCCGACGAATGAATCGTTTGGTGGATGAGGTGATCGATATCCGCAAATGGGAGCAGGGGTTTTTAAGGTTAAAAGTTCGGCGGGACGATATAGCTGGCTTGCTTCGCGAGTCATGCCAGGCATTCAGAGAGTATGCATTGGGCAACAATATCGACTATCGAGTTGAATTGCCGGACGATCGGGTGTTCGTATGGTGCGATCCGGAACAGATCGACAAGGTGTTTTATAACCTGTTGTCGAATGCTTTCAAATATGTGGATCGGAACGGGCGGATCGAAGTAAGGTTGAAGGCCGATATGGAAGAGGCGATAGTGGAGGTTGCAAATACCGGAGAAGGAATCCGGCCTGAAAACTTGTCACGTGTGTTTGAACATTTCTGGCAGGAGGAGCGTGAGGACAGGAAGACGAATGTCAAAGGGTCGGGAATCGGTTTGACGCTGACGAAGGGGATCGTCGAAATGCATGGAGGGACGATTGAGGTTGAAAGCGATCCGGGACGTCTGACGGTTTTCCGAGTAAGGTTCGGTTTTGAGAAACCGATGGAGAGTGAGAGCGTATCGGTGGTTGAGGGTGGCTCGGACAATGGCGATGAGTCGAAAATGTTCCTTGCGATGGCTGAAGAGACGAATGGGTTGGCTTTGCAGAACAGAGACATGAGTGTCAAGATGCTGATTGTGGAAGACAATACGCAGATGCGCGATATGCTCGTTCAGGTTTTCGAGCGGATGTATGAAGTCCATACGGCGACCAATGGCATGGAGGGGTTGGAAAAAGCGCGGTCGGTGCAACCGACGATTATTGTGAGTGATGTGATGATGCCCGGGATGTCGGGAATCGAGATGTGTCGCAAGTTGAAGACGGAGATAAACACGAGCCATATTCCTGTGGTGTTGTTGACGGCACGGAATGCAGAGGAGTATGCCATCGAAGGGCTTCGGACCGGAGCGGACGACTATATTACGAAACCGTTCAATGTCAAATTGCTCGTGGCGAGATGCAACAATATTATCAATGGGCGTCGCAGTTTGCAACAGAAATACCTGAAAGTCAAGGAAGCGAAGGAGGAATTGCTGACGGAGAATTCGATGGATCAAAAACTTTTGCGGGAAGCCGTAAAGGTGATTGAGAAACATATTTCCGATGCGCAGTTCAGTATGCAGGCTTTTGCTCAGGAGTTGGGTATGAGTCGGTCGTTGCTTTTTGTCAAGATGAAGGGGCTTACGGGGCAAACGCCGAACGAGTTTGTCGCATCGTATCGGTTGAAACGTGCGGCCGAACGATTTGATGCCGATCCAGACATTCCGGTATCGAATGTCGCTTACGATTTGGGTTTTTCCACTGCCAGCTATTTTATCAAGTGTTTTAAGAATATGTACGGTGTGACTCCGAATGCATACCGTAAGCGAAAGGCCTGATTTGTGGCAATCGTGATCTCGATTTGTAGATTATTTTGCTATTGTTTTACGAAATAGTGCCATTGATTGTCTGTTTTTTCGTCGATCTTTGTCTTTGGCGAAGATAGCCTGATTCGGGTATGGGCGTTTGGATGTCGCAACAGAGAGCGAAAACGACATCCGACGAGGGAAAGATTCCGAAGGGGGATGGGGTTTCCGTTTTGTCGGATGTACAATACGGGGAATCCGGTTCTGGGATGAGTGCACTCGGGGTGCATATTTGTTCAGGTGTCAAGCCAGAAAATGAACACCAAACCAAATTTAATAATCTAAAAAAGCCTATGAAAAATTTGTTTCAAAAACTGTGTCTGCTTGTCGCGACGCTGGCTGTCGGATTTAATGCCGTTGCCCAGAAAGTGGAAGTTTCGGGTACAGTGAAGGACAAGAACGGGGTATTGCCCGGGGTGAGTGTAATTATCGAAGGAACCTCGACCGGTGTTGTTACCGATGCACAGGGCCACTATTCCATTGAGGTGCCGGCGAAAGCTACGCTTGTGTTTTCGTTTCTCGGCTATGAGGAACAACGGATCGAGTGCGGAACGCGGACCAGAATCGACGTGGTGCTCGAAGAAAATGCGACTCAGATCGAAGAGTTGGTCGTTGTCGGATACGGTTACCAGCGTAAGAGCGACCTGGCTACCTCGGTGACATCGGTGAAAGCCGACGAATTGAAGAGTTACCCTTCCGGAAATGTTGCCGACATGTTGCGAGGCAGGGCTGCCGGAGTGAATGTCACGAGTTCGTCGGGACGACCTGGATCGTTGCCCGATATTACGATTCGTGGTAACCGTTCAATCAGCGCATCGAATACACCGCTTTATATTATCGACGGGTCGGCTTCGGATGCGACCGAGTTCGGAACCCTGAGTGCGGAAGATATCGAATCGATCGAAATTCTGAAGGATGCCGCATCGCAGGCAATTTACGGTGCACGAGCCAGTGACGGTGTGATTCTCGTTACCACCAAGCGAGGTAAGGCAGGAAAGACCGAGGTGTCGTATAATGGATACGTGGGTTTGCAAACTTTGTGGCGTAACTTCGATTTCTATTCGCCCGAGGAGTATATGATGCTGAGACGTGAGGCCAAAGCAGCCGACAAAGGCCTGATAGATGCCCGTGAGTTGTCGGTTGAAGAGGCTTTGGAAGACAATATCATGCAGTCGGTATGGGCAAGCGGCAATTATGTAGACTGGGAAGATCTCATGTTGAAGAACGCGGTTTACCACAACCACGATGTTTCGATTCGTGGAGGTAGTGAGAAATTACGGGTTGCCTCCGGGATCAACTTTTTCGATCAGGATGGTATGGTCGTTACGGGGTCGCATTATACGAAAGCATCGTTGCGATTGAACGTCGATTACGACGTAGCCAAGTGGATCAGTCTCGGTTTCAATACCTCATATGCGTTAACGAAACAGGATCGCGAGGATGGCAACTTTACCGAATACATCACCCGTACTCCGTTTGCCGAAGTGTATGATGAAGATGGGAATCCGACGAAACAGATCGATTCGGAAGGCCATTACAATCCGCTCTATCGTGCACAGCACTATGGAAGAGAGATTACACGAAACAACGTCCGTCTCAACTTCTTCATGGATGTCAAACCGTTCAAAGGGTTTAATTACCGTCTGAACGCATCGCTTTACAACCGTCTCAGCGAAGATGGCAGTTATAAGGATTCCGAGTATCCCGGAGGAGGTTCGACGGCATCGTTGACGTACGATCAGCGTCAGAATTGGGTTGTGGAGAATATTTTTACCTATGATGTTCCCATCCAAAACAAAAATCATCGGTTGAATGTCACAATGGTACAGTCTGTCGATCATACGTTGACCAAGAGCCTGGGTTATTCGGTGGACAACCTGCCGATCGACAAGGACTGGAACTTTATCAGCAATGGAGAATTCACCGGGAAACCCGAACGGGATTACAGTGAAAACAATCTGGTGTCGTTCATGGCACGTGTTCAATATTCGTTGCATGACCGTTACCTGTTTAATCTGGCGATTCGCCGGGATGGATCGAGCCGTTTCGGGACGCAGCACAAGTGGGGAACATTCCCCTCGGCCGCATTTGCATGGCGTATCAATCAGGAGGATTTCCTGCGTGATGTGCATTGGCTCGACAATCTCAAATTGCGGGTTAGCTACGGTATAGTAGGTAATCAGAACGGGATAGACAACTATACGACACTCGGTCTGGCCGATAACGAGTCGTATGAATTCGGCGATGACTACCAGTCGGGATATCTGCCTGGCGACGAACTGTCCAACCCCAATCTGAAGTGGGAACAGTCTGCCATGACCAACTTCGGGCTTGAGTTCGGATTGTTCAGGGGCCGGTTGAACGGTACGGTTGAATATTACGACACGCGGACCAGCAACCTGCTTGTGAAACGTACGTTGAACGCTTCGACCGGATATGTCTCCATGCTCGACAATCTCGGGAAGACTAAATCGAGCGGATGGGAAGTCTCGCTTAATGGGGATGTCATTCGCAAAAAAGATTTCAACTGGAACATAGGTTTGATCTACAGCAGATACAAGGACGAAATCGTGAAAATCGACGATACCCTGGATGAAAACGGTAACTATGCGAGCCAGCCGGCATCGAACTGGATTATCGGTGAACCGATCAATATTTATTACGACTATCTGATCGACGGTATCTGGCAATACGACGATTTTGAGATTACGCGCGACGAGTTCGACAATCTTGTCTACACACAGAAACCTACCATCGACACCGATGGTGACGGCATAGCCGACAAGGTTCTCGATCACGGGACGGTTGCTCCGGGAATGGTAAAGGTACACGATGCCAATGGAGACGGCGTGATCAATGCCGATGACCGTGTGCCCATCAAGAAGGATCCCGATTTTACGATGTCGTTGACTTCGACCTGGAGTTGGAAAGGGGTTGATCTGTTCATGGACTGGTATGGTGTTTATGGCCGGAAAATAAAGAACTCCTATCTGTATGATTCCAACGACGGAGGTTCGCTCTCCGGAAAGTTGAACGGTGTGAAAGTGAATTATTGGACACCATTCAATCCTTCGAATGAATTCCCTCGTCCTTCGTACAATTCGAGTGCGACTTATCAGAGCGCTATTGCCATAGAGGATGCTTCGTATATTCGTCTGCGTACGTTGCAGTTGGGATACACCTTCCCGCAACAGATCGTACGGAAACTTCGCATGTCAAAGCTGAGAGTATATGCAACAGCAACCAATCTGTTGACATTTACGAAGTTCAGGTCATATAGCCCCGAATTGACTCCGGGATCGTATCCCGAATCCAGGCAGTTCGTATTGGGAGTAAACGTAACATTTTAATTGATGATTAGGAGATGAAAAGGATCATATATTTAATTCTCGTGTGTGCACTCGGATTCGGGGTTACCTCCTGCAAGGATCTGTTGGAACTCGAATCGAAAACGGATGTGACCAACAATTATCTCTTCACCACGCCGCAAGGTTTGAATGCTGCGGTGACCGGTCTTTATTCTCTGGCACGCGGTCTATCGGGTGGTTCGGGCGATAACGATTCGAATCTTTTCATAGTGACCATGTGCGATTACAACACGGATATCTGCGTGGTTCGAGCCGGAACGTCGGCAGCTTTGGCCCGTCTGAACAGTTCGTGCAATCCGTCGTTGGGTGAGTTCAATAATTTTTGGAAACACCATTACGGAATTATCGGTAAGGCCAACGAAATCATTTCCGGAGCCGAAAAGCTCGGACTTGACGATCCTGAAGTGAAGAAAGCGTGGGCAGAAGCAAAATTCTTCCGTGGCCGGAGCTATTTCGAACTCTGGAAACGTTTCGACAGACTTTATTACAATACCGAACCCACGACAGCCGATAATCTGGATCGTGTTTATACGCCTGCCACGACCGAACAGATCCTGACACTTGTGAAAGAGGACCTTGATGATGCCGGAGAGGTGTTGTCATGGAATCTTCCGGAAGGGAAAACCGGGACGCAATACGGCCGTGTTACCAAAGCTACTGCCAAACACGTAAGGGCACAAGTGGCCATGTGGGAAGAGGATTGGGATACGGTGATTTCCAATTGCGAGGAGATTTTTGCCCAGTCGTCCATCTATTACATGGAATCGAGTGCGGAGGTGGTGTTCAACAGTGCAGAGATGCGTTCGCCCGAGGTGTTGTGGGCCATTCAGTATTCGCCCAATCTGGGAGGAGGAGGTTCGGGGACCCCAGTTGCCGGTCACCGTATCGCCATTACCACGACGACCCGAATCAACAAAATTTCGGGATGCATCAACACGGCCAACCAGGGCGGATATGGATGGGGACGTGTCTATCCGAACACCTATTTGTTGAGCCTGTATGATCAGGAGAAGGATACCCGTTATCAGCAACTTTTTGTGCACAAGTTCTATTACAATGACCCGTCGAGTCCGCTTTACGGACAAGAGGTCCCGTTGAAGAAGAGCTCGACCTACATGGAGACCATGCACTTCATGTCCAAGAAGTATTTCGACCAGTGGACGAATGCTGACGAGCCCGATCGTACGACGAGTTTCAAGGATTTGGTTGTGTATCGGTTGGCGGAGACCTATCTGATGGCTGCTGAAGCCTACATGAAACGCGACGGTGGAAGCAGTACCCGTGCTTTGGAGTGCTACAATGAAACATGGGAGCGAGCCGGCAACGATGAATTCAAGGGGCCGTTAACAATGGAAATCCTCCTTGACGAGTATGCCCGGGAGCTCAATTTCGAGGGTGTGCGTTGGCCGCTTCTCAAACGTTTGGGAATCCTCGGGGAACGGGTTCATCTGCACTATGGCGAGACGATGTCGGAAAATCCCTATCTCGACAAGAATTATGCCGAGTGTCGTACATCGTTCGTGATTGGCAAGCATGAGTGTTGGCCGATTCCTCAGGAACAGATCGATGTGATGGGGAAGGAAAATTTCCCGCAGAATGAGAACTGGTAGAGTGTTTAACAGGAAAATGCAAGATTTTGTATGAAAAAGATATTATTGCTTATCGGTGTAGCTTGCGGAATTTTTCTTTCAGGTTGCAAGAACACTTCGGAAGTGGATGTGCTGGACGAATTCAGTTGCGATGAGTCCCCTGTCACGCTGGCGAATACGGCCGGGGCACAGGCAACGGTGCTGCTCTACTCGACGATCGGTGACGTGTGGACCGATTTTCAACCCAACGAGTGGCTGAGCGTGGATCTGAACAACCGTCGGGTGATTTTTACGGCGTTGACCGACAATGAAAGCGAGCAGATTCGCGAGGCGACGGTGAAACTGTATGCCGGGTCGGAAACGCGTCAGGTTGTCGTACGGCAGGAGGGAGCCATTCCCGACCTGTCGCTTAAGGTAGGTGATCTGGTGGACGACGGTCTGGGGATCATCTTCTGGGTGGATCCGGATGACAATGAGACCGGGAAGGCCGTGACGTTGAAACGTCGTGGCGGATATGCCTTCGAGGCGAGCGTTACCAGCCATGGAGCTACTTCGGTGGTCAACGGATATGCCAATTCCGCCCTGTTTACCGCAGCTGCCGCAGATGATGCGGTAGCGTACTGCAAGTCCTTGGGAGAGGGTTGGTATTTGCCGGCACGTGACGAGCTTTGGGATTTGTTCGATGTGTATAATGGCGTATCCCATAATGCTGATGACTTTGTAGCTGTTATACCGAACGATTTGACGACGGCTGAAAAATCTGCACGTGAGTCATTCGACAAGATGCTGACTGACAATGGCGGTGATGTGATGAATGCTGCTGCCGGCGATGGGAATGGGGAATCCTACTGGTCGTCGACGGAGAGTGAAGACGGGACCAAAGCCGCATGGATCCGTTTCGGTAAGGCTGCTGCGGATTATGGCAACAAGACC
>CASDWR010000201.1 GCA_949284665.1 uncultured Rikenellaceae bacterium
AACCACCAGTCAATCGGTTTTCCTCCGGGTACAACCATCTCGTCGGGAGACGTCACAGGCGCAACATCGAAATGAGATACAATGTAATCATTGTAGATGTTCATTACCCTTTCCAACGTCCCGTCCGCACCGTGTTCTTCAAAATTCCACACGGGTATGTTGCGAGTTAGCATATAGCCCTCAGGCACATAAAAGACCGTTTCGAGGTCCGGTTTCACCGTCTCACTCTCGTATGAGGCCAGCAACGACGGAATTTTCTTGTGGAAAGCCACAAGTGCCTCCTCAAGTTCGGGAGAGGTGGTCGGATAGGTGCTGCAATCCACATCGATTACCAGAATTCCGTCTGCCTCGAGCGCAGTACGAATCTGTTTATCCGACCATTCTCCAATCCGTTGTACGGGAAGATTCTTCAAATAGAACACAACAGGTTTCAACGTTTGGGCCGTTGCAGAAAAAATCCCTGCAAATCCCAGCCACACAAATAAAATCGAAAGTTTCAGTTTCATAAGGCATAATATAGGGGTTAATTATCGAAATAATCGATCAGATCATATACGTTGAAGTTCACTTCCTGTGCAAAATGGCTCAGTACGGGATATAGTACATAGTAATTGTCATACATCCCTTTATTGGCCGGTTTGCTGCTGTTGTCGGTACCATCGTCATCCTGATACTTGAACCAGTGCCAGCCCACACAATTTTTCGCTTCGAGCAACCCCAAAGTAAAGTGCTGGTAAGCATATGCACGTTCGTTCTGCGTCGGGACAGAGTACCCGGCCCCCGACTGGTTGTTCAAATCGCTATCCTCCACCCCTTTGGTGTAAAATTCGGTTACAAGAAACGGCTTGTCTGCCCAGGCAGCCCAATCGGCAATCGCACCATCCAGTTCCGGACTCCACCGGCTGTAATAGTTGATCGAAATTATATCGCACCAGCGACCGGCAGCCTCGACCACCCCCCGCAGGTATTTCGGCGTTCCATGAAGCCGCGAACCGAGATACAACAACTGTTTGTCGAACGCCGATACTGCTTCCTTGACCGCCTTGTAATATTTTTCGGCGACAATCCCCGCGAATTCACTGTTCAACTCATCGGTCACTTTCGTAGCTCCACGATCTGCCATAAACTGCTTCGCCTGCACATAGGCCGGGCAAGCATCGTCGTTCAGATTGAGAAAGCGGTCAAGAATACGCGATCCGCTCGACGAAAAGTTGATCTCGTTGTCGGAAAAGAAACCCAATGTGTTGGGATCGTTCTTATAAGGCGCAAGCACTTCCGTCACATATGTCTTGCAGAATGACTCCCAATCACTGTAAAATACCAGCCCCACAGCATTCGATGAATCCCCTCCGGGATAGGCGTGTTTGCTCTCTTTCTGAAAGGCAGAAAGAAAACCAAAAGATGGGGCCAACGTCAAGGGACGTTCCGAATATGAGTTGTTGTGGGTCTGAATCAGCGAATAGGTATCCGTACAGAACGCCCCCGTGCCATGAAAACCGATCTCAGCAAGTTCCCGTTGTGATGACGACACCCAATCGGCCGTCGTACTGAAACGTTTGCTCCAGGCCTCCTTGTTCCGTGAAGAACTACCCTGACGGAACGATGCCACTCCGCGCTGGTAATGCAGATATCCTTCGGAGTCCACGATCCACCAACGGCCGTCAATCTTCTTGGTATAAAAACGGCCTGTAACACTCTGACGAGGAAGGGTAACCGAACTACCGTACTTGTTGGTAGCATTTTTATAATCGGTGTAGGTGGTGATCGCCGGAGTGTAGTCGGACATATAGTGTACTATACGGGTATCGGCTGTTTTCCATGAAGTAATGGGCGGATAGGCGGAAGAGTATTTCACCTGTATCGGACGATACGGTTTCCCGATCAGTGAGGGTGAATAGGGTATTTCCGCCCCCGCTTCCGGATAATCGAAATTATCCTCTTCCTCTTCATCTTCATCGCCTGTCACAATGGTCGGCGGCGTGTAGTTCTCCTCCTCCGCCTTCTGGCAGGAAACGGCTACTACTTGTAACACCACAAGTATGGCAACGGTATACAACGTTTTTTTCATGATGATTCACTTTTATCCTGTTTCTTCGATTCAACCTTCTCACGCCTCGTGGCGCTACTTATTCACTACTCGCACACCGCGAATATATCGCGCCGTACTACTTGTCTTGGAGATAGTCCCATCTCCCAAATATTTCCCAAACCGAATGTAGAAAGCGTACTTGCCCGACGAGTTCTCATTGCTCGAAAAATAACTGTCGCCATTTTCCGTATCGGCAGCCGCATTCATTACATCACCGCCCCGAGACGTAAACAACTTGTCCCATGCTGCCCGACACATCTTCTCTTCTGCAGATATCTCACTGGGAACCACTTGAGAACCGGACTTTCCGTTGTATGCTTCAAACAACGTGATCAACTCTCGACGTGCAGACCAATACCATCCGGTACCCAACGATTCGCACCATGCGATGGCCGGCATGTTCGCTCCATCCGCACTGCTTTTCAGCGTTGCCACGTTAACCGAACCATCATCATCGGTGGCACCGTAGAAATCGACCGTCGTTGCCGTTGCCCATCTTTCATAACCTCTCACCAACGATGCGATCTTCGCCTGTGCCTTGTTGTCGGGATTTACCCAAAAGACGATACCGCCCTGCTGGCTGCCAGAAGCCGGCACAAACTCCCCTACTGTAAACTCACCCGAGACCGTCGGATTTTGAATGACTTCTATCTGATCGCTGGCATCTCCTGCGGTAACGGTTGCCTTCGTCGAACGGGGAGCTCCCGTATCATTTACAGAAAGAGTAACGAATGTAATCGTCATACTGGTCGGATCCACCACGGCATTCACCCATGAATCATCATCCACAGCCACCGAAAAAGAGGTCTGATTCGACGTAAAGGTAACAGGATCGGAAATTTGATTTACACGCGCTTCCAACGTAATATTATCCTGATTGATCGAAATCTGAGGTTTGTCGCCCTCGGCCGCCGGCTCTTGATTTACAACCAGGGTTGCCGTTGCGTTGTTGGTTTCCGAACCGGCCGTAATCGTAACCGTTGTCGAACGCATGCTGCCCGTCGTATTGGCCGACAAGGCACGGAATGTAATGATCGACCCCGATACGGTGGCAGAAATCCAACCTTCATCCGGCTCATAAGCGAACGAGAACTGTGTCTGATTCGACGAAACCTCCGCTGTAATCTCGGCACCTGCTCCTCCGCCCAACACTACCGGACTGGCTGTCAACACAGTCAAAGTAGCGGGCTCCTCGGGATAGGTATAATTACCGATCGTACGCATGCAACGTACAAAACGAGTCGTACTGGTCTTGTTGCCATAATCCGCAGCTGCCTTACCAAAACGAATCCACACCGCTTTGGTCCCATCTTCACTCTCCGTC
>CASDWR010000202.1 GCA_949284665.1 uncultured Rikenellaceae bacterium
CCGATATATGAAAATCCTTCGCCGGGAAATAAGGCGGGAGGTATTTCGACGCTTGAAGAGAAATCGTTGGGGTGTACGCAAAAATGCGGCAAGTCATTAGTGCGCGATGTGTTGCGTTATGGGGATCGACTCCGTACAAAGGGGTTGAATTTGTTGAGTGCTCCGGGAAACGATCTGGTAGCGGCAACGGCATTGGCTTCGAGCGGTTGTCAGATGGTGTTGTTTACCACAGGTCGTGGTACACCGTTCGGTACCTATGTGCCCACGATGAAAATATCGACCAATAATGCATTGGCTGCCAACAAACCTGCTTGGATTGATTTCAATGCAGGCGGCATTGTCGAAGGGGAAGAGATGGCAGGAGTATGCCGGCGTTTTATCGATTACGTGGTTGCGGTTGCCGGGGGTGAACAAGTCAACAATGAAAAAAACGGATTCCGGGAGATCGCTATTTTTAAGTCGGGTGTAACACTCTGACAGATGATTTTTTGTGAAAACAACCGGCAGGAGAGGGAGTTCCCTTTTCCTGCCGGATTTGTTTCGGGCTTGGGAAGTGTCGGGAAAGGGAAGTGTCCGATGACCAATGTCTGGAATTGTTTGGCTCATAAGCGAATAGGTTTTTTGGAAATTTGGGGACACCGGTTTTTATACATGAAACGGCCCATATGATGTACGTCATGAATGTTCGCCGTTGACAGAATGTTGATAGAATTCGTTGCCGATGTTTGTCAAATCCGCTTTTAATCGATATCTTTGTTTGTTTTTGGCTGCCATGCGGAAGCCCTCGCCGGATGGATCATGCCACTTACAACCCGTCACTGAAAAGAAAACCGATGAATCGGCGTCGGTTCCGGACGGATGGGAAAAGTTGTAGAACAGTATTTTATGCCTGGTGCCGAATTCGCCGGGTCCGTAGTTAAATAAGAAACGATAAGATGAGCAACAGGTTGGTTATCGTCGGTACACAATGGGGCGATGAAGGGAAAGGTAAAATTACCGATTTTTTCGCACAGAATGCTGATGTGGTAGTCCGTTATCAGGGAGGCAACAATGCCGGACATACGATTGCCTTCGATGGACAGAAATTCGCGCTTCAGTCGATTCCCTCGGGTATATTCAACCCCCGGATCAAAAATGTCATGGCGAACGGCATGGTGGTCAATCCCAAAGCCGTCCTTACGGAGTTGGCAGGACTTGAGGCCAGAGGAGTCAAAGAGTATCAGTTGTTCATATCCAACCGGGCAACGGTCGTGATGCCATATCATATGACGCTCGACGGTGCATATGAGTCTTTCAAAGGCGGTAAGCTGATCGGTACGACCAAGAAAGGAATCGGACCGGCTTATGCCGACAAATACAACCGGATCGGCATCCGGATGGGTGATCTGTTGGATGCCGACTATTTCGCCGAGCGGTTGCGCGATGCTCTTGCCATCAAAAACATGGAACTCGAAATGCTGGGACTCGAACCATACGGTTTCGATGCGGTTTACGAAGAGTATATGGAATATGGGCGTTGTCTGAGCCGATATATCTGCGATACGTCGGTGATGTTGAATGCTGAGATTGAGAAGAATTCCAGGATTCTGTTTGAAGGGGCCCAGGGTGTCATGCTCTGCATCGAGAATGGAACGTTCCCGTATGTGACCTCTTCGAGTCCTTCGGCTGCCAGCGTTCCCCTCAATACAGGTATCGCACCACGTTATGTGGATCGTGTACTCGGAGTCTGCAAGGCTTATACGACTCGTGTGGGTGAAGGTCCGTTCCCGACGGAACTCGATGGCGATTTGGCTCACTATATTCGCGAAAGGGGTCATGAGTATGGAACCGTAACGGGAAGGCCGCGGCGTGTGGGATATTTCGATGCCGTAGCTTTGAATCACGCACGCCGTGTCAGCGGAGTCGATTACCTGGCCCTTATGTTGTTTGATGTACTTTCCGGGCTGGATGTGGTAAAAATTTGCGTAGCTTACGAATTGGATGGGAAACGGATAGAGCATGTCCCTTCAACCATTGCCGAGTACGCTCGTTGCAAACCGGTTTATGTGGAAGTCCCCGGATGGAAAGAGGAGATCGGCCACATCGGATCTTACGATGAATTGCCGGTCGCAGCGAAGAATTATATCGGGAAAATAGAAGAATTTACTGGGGTAAAAGTGGCTATCGTTTCGGTCGGACCGGATCGGACGCAAACCATCACCGTGAAGCAACTTTGGTAGATAGATTGTTTGCAAACGAAGATACCGTATGTGGGACAGAGAGTCTTTTGCTGGGCTCCCTGTCTCTTTTTTTGTGTTTGGGCGATAAACGATTTGTAGCCTGACATGCTTGAGGGGATGGCAAAGAGCAGGGCGGTTCTGCTATGGGGAATGGGCGAATCGTTGATTGACCATGTATGGCAAGTCAGTGGGCAGACCCCTTTTTCGCGAGAAACGGGAGAAAAATATATCCGCGTACCTGATGTCATGAAAAATGCTATGATGGTATCCGGGAAGCGGATGAAAAAGTCCGAATTGAACGAAAATGGCATTCGAACGAACGGATCGACTATTATACTTATCCTATTTTCCGTTCTTTTGTAAATGTCGCAATACCGCATGATTTTCCGAATGGCCAAACTTGGGGTGAGCACGAAAAGAACAGGAATAGTCGGGAGAGAAAGTTAAAGCGGATTATACCGGATATTGATTTGAGTGACATATTTTGTCAAAGTGTCGTTGTCGTGGTAGATTGGATTGCCGACGGTCGTTCGAAATTGCGAATGAATGGGTAAACAAAATAGGAAATGTTGATAGTATGCTGAAAAACAAAAAACTGATTTTAGCGATCATGTCGCTTGTCATGATGAGCCATAGCGCGAGTGCAGTAGCACCTGCGACTGTCGAACAGGCAGAATCCGACAGAACTTATTGGGTGCGGACGATGTTGCGTGTGGCAGATCCGGTGTTACGGAATTTGAGTGAGGACAAGTTGCGGGCTACCATTCCGGTGGGACGCTCTTCGTCGGCATTGGCCAGTTCGCGCGAATTTATTACACATATGGAGTCCGTCGGTCGGACGATTGCGGGCATCGCCCCCTGGTTGGAACTCGGTCCCGACGATACGCCAGAAGGAATGCTTCGAAAGAAGTATATCGATATGACCTGCAAGGCGATTGCCAACTCTGTAGACCCTGCTTCGAACGACTATTTCAACAGTACGGCAACCCGTCAGATTTTGGTCAACAGCGCTTTCCTGATCCAGGGCCTGTTCCGGGCACCGAATCAAATTTGGGGAAATCTGGATTCTTTGACACGGGCTCGTTTGATCGAACAGTGGAAGTCGACCCGAACCA
>CASDWR010000203.1 GCA_949284665.1 uncultured Rikenellaceae bacterium
CATAATCCGGACGGTCGGCACAAGCCTTCTCACCGTCAGCGAAATCGATCTGTTGCATCGTAAAGTGAGAATTGCCCATCCGAAGCCTCACCGTGAAGGTAGATCCTTCTCCGGGTTTGCTTTGCAATGCAATCTTGCCATGGTGCATTTCCACAATGTCCTTGCACAACGACAATCCGATACCGCTTCCTCTGGCATTCAACGAAACGGCTTCTCCCACCTGAGCGAAACGTTCGAAAACCACCGACTGTTTCTCCTTCGGAATACCGATACCCCAATCGCGGACACTGATCGTAAAATACTCATCACCCTCTTTATATGAAATGGCAAGTTCTATCCGCTTCCCGTCCGGCGTAAACTTGAACGCATTGGACAAAAGGTTATAAATCAACCCTTCAATCCGTTGAGGATCAACCCACACCCACAAATTCCGATTCGTAACCGCAAAAAGCAATTCGATACGGCGCTCGGAAGCCATCTCTCGAAAATCGTTCAGCACATCGTTTGCAACAGCCACAATATCGATACGCCGGATTTTGAGTTCCATTTTGTCATTCACTATCTTCCGGAAGTCGAGCAACTGATTGATCAGGCTTAACATCCGTCGTGCATTTTTCTCCGCAAGCGAAATATTATGTTCGCCTCGTTCGGAGAGTCGTTCGCGTTTACGCACATCTTCCACCCCACCAAGAATCAACGTCAACGGTGTTCGCAACTCATGTGAAATATTGGTAAAGAAACGCAGTTTCAGTTCCGTGATTTCCCGTTCGATTTTCACTCCGTTGCGCAACATCAACATCGTATAGAGAGTACGAGCTACAAGGATCGTCAATAGGACGAACACAACGCCATAAACCACATATGCCCAAGGGGTCTTCCAGGGCGGAGGCAGGACGGTTACCGCCATGGTCAATTCATTGCCCACCGCATCACCCTCACCGGTCGTCCCAATTACCCGGAACAGATATTTCCCGTGTGGTACTCCGGAATAGGTGGCACTGCGTTCATTACCGGCCTCATTCCACTCCTTGTTGTGTCCTTCGAGCATGTATTTGTATTTCAACCGGGGCTGCAAACGGAAATTGAGTGATGCGAATTCGATACGGAATACGGAATAATCGTAAGGGATCACGATACTCGACGCTTCGGTCACCGAACGTTCGAGGGGTTCGTTTTTACCGACGGCGGCTTCCCGGTTGTCTATCTCCAAACCGGTAAAACTCAACATGGCATTCTGTTCGGCGGGTCGCATAGCTTCCGGACGCACGACATACACGTTGTCAGTACTGCCAAACATGATCCGTCCTCCGGGACCGACGATCGCCGTAGCTTCACTGAAAATAGCCGGAGGAACCCCTTCATACTTCGAGAAATTCGTAAAGGTTCTCATTTGCGGATCGAATCGGGACAATCCGTTTTCGGTCGACAACCAGATATTCCCTTCCAGATCGGCTACCGATGCGAAAACAATATTGCTTGAAAGTCCGTCGTCCGTCGAAAACACCTCGAAACGGGGCTCTTCGCCTCGGGCATACCCGGTCATCGAGTTCAACCCTCCGCCGAATGTGGAAAGCCACACACGATTCTGTCCATCGGTCATGATATGAATCACATCATTGCTCCCGAGCGAATGTACATCGCCAGGTTCTTTGCGTACCAGCCGGAAATGCATGTTCTCGGGCCTCTCCGTAGGATCGAACAGAATCAATCCCTCCACCGTTGCAGCGAGCATCGTACCGTCCGGTGCCGCATGCAGATATCTCACACGTTGTCCCTGTTCAAAAGGATAATCCGGAAAATTGTTGTAACACGACAAAAAATGCCCTTTCTCCTGATCGACCAGCAGGTTGACACCTCCGCCAAACGTCCCGATCCAGATTTTCCCATCGCGATCTTCTTCGATTGAATAGACCTGATCGTTGCTGAGACTGAACCGATCCGACGGGTCATGCCGAAAACGCCTGATTGCATAATCTCCCGAAGCCAACGGGGTCAATCTGACAACCCCGTCTCCTTTGGTCCCTGCCCAGATATTGCCTTGGGAATCCTCTTTCAATGTATAAATCATCCCGATCTGTCCCGAACGCGCATTCGGGAAACGACGCAACAACCGACCCTTCGAATCATAACAGAACAACTCGCAACTCTTGCTGCCGATCCATACATTCTCGTGCGAATCCATCAACAGGGCCCTAACCTCCGATGCTGCCTTGCCGGAGACGTTGGATGCCGGAACAAACACTTCCGTTTTCCCATCAATAATGGTGATCTTCTCCAACCCGCGCGCCGAAGTGGAAAGCCACATCACATTGGTACTGTCGATCAGGAAACAGGGAGTCCCGTTCTGAAAAAGCATTCGGGGGGAATCGGGTGTATTGTAAAAGGGTTCCACCCTGTCTTCTTCCCGATCATAATAGCCGAACCCGACCCGATTCATCTTGATCCAAACTCGGTCGTTGCATTCGACGACCCGAGTCATTGTATCCACATAGTAAGAGACGACATTCATCGGTTGTACAAACCGTTTGAACTCATCCCCGTGCGATCTATGCGGATCATACCGCAAAATGCCTGACTCGGAAGTGGTGACCCACAATGTACCATGGCTGTCGGCCACCATATCACGGACGCGGCCGGGCCTGTGCGAACTTCCCTCCAGATGACCGGTATCCACGACATAGTGCAAAATACCGGATCCGACGGTTCCAATGTAAATCACCTTGCCATCGGGCGATTTCTCAAGCGCCGTCACCCGATCTTTCCCAGGGATTTTCACTTCCGATGCTTCGGACGTCCGTTTATCGATCAACAAAACTTTTCCATCAAGACCGAAACAAAGCCTGTCATCCGTCTCGGCCCAATCATACACGGCACTCTCGGTCGAAAGTACCAACGGTTCATACTCATGCGAGTTCGCCCGTGCCGTCAACAATACGATACCCCGTTCGGAAACAACCACGATACGCCCCATATCATCCTCGAACAAGAATGAAATATGACGGCCTATCAGCGGACCTGAACTATAATCCACAATATCGATCCTTTCATCCTCTCCGTGCTGCACGGCACATATCAATCCGGTACCGGAAAGGGCAATCCATACCTCGCCCCGAGAGGAACAAAGGAATCGTTCCACTTTGTAATCACCGGAAGCAAATCCATCATACGACCCGGGGATATCATCGAACCGCTCACGATAACGATCGAACCGATACAACCTGTGATCGTAGGTGGTAAGCCACAAATATCCGAATACGTCTTCGGTTACACTCAAAAACCGATTGTGGGACAACGGCGAATAATCTCCCGGAAGTGTTTTGTAATTCTTGAAGGTATAACCGTCGAAACGACTGAGTCCGTACCATGTGCAAATCCACACGAACCCCCGGCTGTCCCGACAAATATCCGAAATGGAGTTATGGGGCAAACCGTCGAGAGACGAGTAATGTTCAAAAACACACTCGGGCACGGAAGCCCCTATCACGGACCTCCACAAAAGAAAGACAGCGAGCAAAACGAGTCGTATCCTCTTCAAGGCAGGACTCTTTAGCAACATACATGGCAAAAGACAGGCGCAAAGGAGTTCGAGTATCGGTCGGACCCTGCCCGCCGCATGCTATCTTCTACGAATATAGCAAAAAACAACCGCTCGGGCTATCGGGTTTTCTCGAATGAACTCTGCCATGTCACATCCCCATATACTACAAACATACTGAATTTTATCGTATTTCCAAAATTTTTCATCTCTCCCTTCCCGGTCGATTCGCATAACACGGTAAATCGAACGACAGGGAGATACAGGGAAGTATCGATGTGCGATCATTGATTTTCGGGATTCCAGCCATCGCAACCGCCAAGCACTTCTCCGACCGTAAGACGGGCAGCTTGCCGATCCGAAAGGATACGTGCCCACTTCACCCGGCCTCCGAGCGAAGCACCCGGACCGCTGTTACCCCATTCGGCATAACGAGCCGTTTTTTCGTTATCCGGATTGCGCCAATTGTGCCAACCTGCCGGCAAGATATGTTCTCCCAATTCGCACTCAAGGAAAACGGTATTTGCATAGGGACGCCACGGACGTCCCAGATACACTTTATCGATTCCCTCATCGGCCGTCAAACGACATTTTCGAAACACATACCCATATTTACTTTCACGAGGGGTCGACGCAGCCGTCACATAACTGTTCCGCTTGCTGTGGAGAGTACAGTCATAAAAATAAGCGGTCGAAAAGCCGAAAATAAAATCGGTCGTCCCCTCGATATAACACCCCGTATAATATTGGCGACTGTCTTCTCCGAACGTATAAAGCGTATCCTGATTCCCGATAAAACGACATCCGCGAAATACCATTCGATCACCATCCGTCACGACAGCCACCGCCTGTCCCACTTGTCCTGCATCGTTGGCAAAAGTGATATTCTCAGCCTCGAAATCGTCCGCCTCGATATAAACGGTAGCACTCCCGGACGTACCCAACTTCCTGTCTGTAAATTCATTGAGCCGATCAGCATAATCCCCGTAAACGATCACTGTTTTCTCTGCATCTTCACCTTCAATCCGCAGGTTACGTTTCGATGCAGGAATCCACACCTTTTCACGATAAATGCCATTACGCACATAAATGGTTGTCGGGCCTTCCTTCGGATAATCCGGCGCAGCATTCACCGCTTCCTGGACCGTAAAAAAATCCCCACTGCCGTCTTTTGCCACAACAATGTCTCTCAAACAGATATGGGCTGCAAGTTCGGGAATGGTCCGACGAATCTCTTCCACGGCAATCCTCGCCACTTTACGTGCCCCGGATGCCACCAAATGCGTATTGTCGATTTTCCCGTCCGGATAAAGCGGACAGGTTCCTCTCTCCACCCACATGAAATGACGGCGTGAAGCCTCATCTCCCAACTCGCTAAGCCAGTCGCTCGTGAGAGTCGTCATGTCGATCAACAGCACACCACACTCTTCGGCTACCCTTTTCATTGCATCCGGATAGTCTCCATGCACATATTTGAGTTTCCCCGTGTCGTCGAAATGCCGTCTCGCAATCGGGGTCAGCAAAACCGGAATCGCCCCTTTTTCCTGTGCCGTGCGGACAAACAGGCGCAATTTCTCGGTGTATTCGCCATACGGAGCGGCATAACGTTCCGGATCATCCTGTTTTTGGTCGTTATGACCGAACTGAAGAAAAAGATAATCACCTTCGGACAGACGGGACTCCACTTGTGTCCACAGACCGCGCGAAACGAAACTTCGCGTACTCCGCCCGTTTTGTGCATAATTCCGCACCTCCACTTCCTTGTCAAAACAAGAGGGCAAATACTGTCCCCAACCCCGTTCGGGATTCTGTTTGTCGAGGACTTTGTCGGCCATCGTCGAATCACCGATCATATAAATGATAATCTTTTCGGACACAGGAAGCGACCCGCAAAGCAATACGGCACTCAGGAAAAATGACCCATAGAGTGCAAACTTTCGCACATACTTATTCATCTCAAGAAAACAGTTTTGGTAAAATCCATCATGCAAAGGTATCATTCCTCCCCTCTTCGACCTGTAATTTTTATCCGAAAAGTCTGAAAAATCTTCAAAACAACCTTTTCTTAAAATCTTCATCTTATGAATTATACTCTGAAAAGAGCGGACACCTGCAAATCCGTACTTCTAAAAGAAAAAGGCGGGAATCCCACATCAATGGGAGCATTCCCGCCTTTTAAGCCATTTCTTGGGAGCCGATCACCGCATATACTGTTAATCCGGAACAAATATCACGAGATTGTCGACTTCGATAATATCGACTCGAAAGTGTTTTCGACATTCCGAATCACGCCGACAAACATCGTTTTATTTTTTCGTAATACGGAACCAGTCTGCATCTACCCAACCCCGGATCTTCCCTTCGGGAACAACAGAAAACAGACCGACTTTGGCACCGATCCATTTGCCTTCCCGGGCCGGGAAGAGAACATCCGACGCCGGTTTGTATTTTCGTCCGTCGACACTGTACGCAAACCGGCATGCCCCTTCGTTATTGACTTTCACCTCCAACCATATCGGAGCTGTCTCGCGTTTTGTCCACTCAAAATCCAACGTTTGCAGAGGCAGACGCGCCAGCTCTACACATTTTTCCGGAGTACCTTTTTCCGCATTGGTGCACGTGACACACTCCACGACCATTTCCTTACCATCTTTACGAACACCTATATACGCATAATCACGCCCCATAACGATCAAACCGCTACGCTCTCCCTCTACAACCGGACAGAAAAGCAACCGCGTACGGGCCACGAATTGCGGAGCGGGAAATTTCTGAAGCAGCAAATTAGGCACATCCCACATGTTCGTTTCGTTCGCAGGCAGATAATGCGAAACAAGACGCAAATAACCAAGCGATGTCGGATAACCGAATCGGTAATCGTAATTCGCATGCCATTGCCACTGAAGTCCTAAAGCAATGTTGTCGAATTCATCGCTTTCGACCGGTGTTTCGATCGGCTGAACCGGCAACGCAGGTTTCCGGTATTTGCGGACCGGTTCTCCACAACCGTCACCGTCTTCATCTATACCGATTACGGGAAAACCGTTCTCACTCCATTTCATCGGATTCAAATGCACCACACGTCCGTATGGCCCGAGATCCTGAAAATGGATGAACCAATCCTCTCCTCCAGGGGTATCGACCCAGGCTCCTTGATGGGGTCCGTTGATGTCGCTTTGCCCGCTGGCCATCACCGTTCGGCACTCATACGGCCCATACACGTTGTCGGCCTTCATGACAACCTGCCAACCGGCAGGAACTCCTCCGGCCGGAGCGAAAATATAATACGATCCGTTCCGTTTGTAGAACTTCGGGCCTTCGATAGTATAATTACCCACGAGGTTCCCATCGTACACCATCACCGGATTACCGATCGCTTTTGTTCCGGAAGCATCCAGTTCGATTACATGCAGCAGGCTATTGTAACCGACCCTGCTTCTTGCCCACCCGTATACAAGATATACCCGGCCGTCATCATCCCACAAAGGGGTGGCATCGATCATACCTGCACCGGGTACTACCAAAACGGGATCGTCCCAACGTCCGAGAGGATCGGAACTCTTTACCATGTAAATCCCCCGGTCCGGATCGCCCCAATAGATGTAAAACACGCCTTCATGATAGCGGATACTGGGTGCCCAGATTCCTTCGCCATGTTTGGTACAGGCAAAATAGTCGGCAGGGACCAGTTTCTGAAGCGCATGATTGACGAGTCGCCAGTTCACAAGATCCTTCGAGTGCAGGATCGGCAAGCCGGGAATACAGTTGAAACTGGATGCGGTCATATAGTAATCATCCCCTACACGGCATACATCCGGATCAGAGTAATCCGCATACAAGATCGGATTCGTGTAAGTTCCATCACCATTGTCCGAAACCCATACTTCCGACACATATTCCTGCCCGGAAACACCCGTCCACCAACCGGCAAACAAGAGTATCGCCAAAAAGACTTTTTTCTTCCACATATTCGTCATTTTTTAAAATCCGATACGGACACCCATAATCCCTTATTTTTTCCAGAGTGCAGACATGTCTTCCAGTTTCTTGCCCTTGGTTTCTGGAACCCAGAATATTACAAACAGAGCCGACAACAAGCTGAAGATCGCGTAAATGATGTATGTGCCTCCTACACTCCACTGGCTCAACGATGGGAAAGTCGAGGAAACGAGGAAATTCGATATCCATTGAGCCGCAACCGCGATGGCTACCGCCTGGCTGCGGATCGTATTCGGAAATATCTCGGAAATCAGCACCCAGCAGATCGGTCCCCAACTCATCATGAACGATGCGGTATAAATGATGATGAACACCAGAGCACCGATCCCAATCAGATTCGCAAAGGAGAGGACACCCAAGGCAATCATACCGATCATCATGCCGAAAGATCCGATAATCAGAAGCGGCTTGCGCCCTACCTTGTCGACCGTAAAAATAGCCAGTAACGTAAAGACAATATTGACGATCCCCATCACCACGGTCTGTACCATTGCTGCATCGCTGCCTGCTCCCATGTTTTCAAATATGCGGGGGGCATAATAGAGCACCACATTGATTCCCACAGCCTGTTGGAAGAACGACAGCAACACGCCGATAATTACCACCGGCACACCATAGGCAAAAAGTTTCTCTTTTTTCTCCTGAATCGTGGCTTTGATCTCACCGAGAATATCCGTAGCGAGTCGAGGGCCATTGATACGCCGCAATACTTCATAGGCCTTGTCGTCATGCCCGCTCAACACCAGGAATCGGGGAGTCTTGGGCACCATCAGCAACAAGAGTCCGAACAATCCGGCCGGGAAGGCCTCACTCACGAACATTCTGCGCCATCCCACCGTAACCATCATCTCGTCGGCAGGTAACCCGTTTCGAATCATGTAGTTCACAAAATAGACCACAAGCATACCGAAAATAATAGCAAACTGGTTACACGAGACCAATCGCCCCCGCATGTCGGCCGGAGCTATCTCCGCAATGTACATCGGACATACGGCCGAAGCAAGTCCGACCCCAACGCCGCCGAGAATACGATATAAATTGAATGCGATCAGCAGACCGAACGACGGTTTACCATATTCGAAAAAGAGAAATTCCGGCCGATATGAGCCAAGGGCCGAAAGGAAGAAAAGAACAGCCGCAACGATCAATGAATTCCGTCGCCCCAGACGCGACGACAGCAGTCCAGACAACGCCCCACCGATCACACAGCCTATCAATGCGGACGAAGCCGTCACTCCATGCCACCATTTCGTATATTCGAAATCGGCAGCACCGCTGAAAAATTTCTCCAGTGCCTGCTCTGCCCCGGAAATGACTGCCGTATCATACCCGAACAACAGCCCTCCAATTACAGCGACCAATACAATCGAAAAGAGATAGAGTCGATTGCCCTCACGTTTCACACTTCTATTCATCGGTTTCATCAAGTTAGTTCGTTCCAACACGTATTCCTTATCAAATATACATGTTCACAATAGCTTCGTAAAGTTCCTGTTTTCCACTCGTCGCTTTCGGTTCACCGACTTCGATAGCATACTGACGCAACTCTTCCAAACCGAGTTTGCCCGCTTCGAAGTCGGCTCCTTTGCCCGAATCGAACGACGCATAACGTTTTTCGACCATCGACAGATAAGGGGACTGTTCCAGAATGGCAGCAGCCGAAAGCAAAGCACGTGCAAATACATCCATTCCCGATATGTGGGCGATGAAGATGTCTTCCAGATCGGTCGAGTTGCGACGGGTCTTGGCATCGAAATTGGTTCCGCCACCCTGAAGACCGCCACCACGAAGAATCACCATCATGGCCTGTGTCAATTCATACGCATCAATCGGGAACTGGTCCGTATCCCATCCGTTCTGGTAATCCCCGCGGTTGGCATCGATCGAGCCCAGCATGCCCGCATCCACGGCGCATTGCAACTCATGCTCGAACGTATGGCCGGCCAATGTGGCATGATTCACCTCAATATTTACCTTAAAGTCCTTATCCAGACCATGTGCACGCAGGAAACCAATGACCGTTTCCGTATCGACGTCGTACTGGTGTTTGGTCGGTTCCATCGGTTTCGGCTCGATCAGGAAATTCCCCTTGAATCCTTTGGATCGTGCATAGTCGCGCGCTTTGCCAAGCATCATGGCAAGATGTTCCTTCTCGCGCTTCATGTCGGTATTGAGCAACGACATATACCCTTCTCGACCACCCCAGAAAACATAATTCTCTCCGCCCAATGCGATGGTTGCATCAAGGGCATTCTTAATCTGCACCGCCGCACGCGCCACCACATCGAAATCGGGATTCGTAGCCGCACCGTTCATATACCGCGGAGCACCGAATACATTGGCCGTACCCCACAACAATTTGATCCCCGTCTCCTGCTGACGCTCTTTTGCATACTCCACGATCGCTTTCATGTTGGCTTCGTACTCGGCGATGTTCTTCCCCTCGTCGATCAAATCCACATCATGGAAACAATAGTACTCTATACCGCATTTCTGCATGAATTCAAAGCCCGCGTCGAGCTTGTTTTTCGCGGCTTCCACGGCATCCGCCGCCCCATTCCAAGGGAATTTTTTTGTTCCGACCCCGAACTGATCGCCACCCTCGGCGCACAAGGTATGCCAATAGGCCATCGAAAATTTGAACCAATCCTTCATCTTGCGGCCATAAACCACACGATCGGCATCATAATAACGAAAAGCCAACGGATTGCGACTCTCTACACCTTCGAACTTTACCTTTCCGATTTGCGGAAAATACTCTTTCTTCGCCATAATTACTCGTTTTTTATAAAATTGACATTCATCGCATTTCTCATTGCTGCCCCTTTGTACTTCAAGCAATGCATGTCGGGGCATCGCTGGCCGCCCGGCTGTTCCTGCGTTTATCCGTTCAGTTTCGACTCCAGTTCATTTTTCCAACGGCCGTAACTCTCTTCAAGGGCATCGCGAACAGCCGGTTGCGGCTCCGTGCATGATAACATTCGGAGTGATGCAAAAGCTTCGGTGTCATCCCGATAAAGCCCCGCCCCCAAGGCGGCACCACGAGCCGCACCAAGCGATCCGTCCGTATTGTATAACTGAATACTCGCATTGCACAACGTCGCCAGTGTCGAACGGAAAAGCGGACTGAGAAACATATTGGCCTGACCGGCACGGATTACCGACGGATTCAATCCCAGGGTACGCATGATATCCACCCCGTAACGGAAAGCATATGCAATTCCTTCCTGAGCCGCACGGAGCAAATGACCTCGCCCATGGCGGTTCAAATCGATACCTGCAAATTCAGCCCCGGTAAAACGGTCCTCGAGCATTCGTTCCGCCCCGTTGCCGAATGGCAATACCACCACTCCGTCGCTGCCGGCAGGAATCGTCTCACACAACCGGTTCACCTCGTCATAACTCAACTCCGGAGCCACCACTCGCTTCACCCACGCATTGAGAATGCCTGTCCCGTTGATACACAACAGCACCCCAAGACGCGGAGCATCGGCACGGTTGTTGACATGCAAAAAGGTCCCGACGCGCGACTGTCTGTCTGCACGTGCTTCCGCTATCACACCGTACACCACACCCGATGTCCCAGCTGTGGCGGCAATCTCTCCCGGATGCAACACCCCCAGCGAAAATGCATTGTTCGGTTGATCGCCGGCCCGATACGACACGGGAGTACCCTCTGGGATTCCCAATATAGACTCCGTCGCCGCATTCGTTCGGCATTGTATGCCGATTCCGGGAAGTGCCTCCGGAATCCTGTCGGTCGGTATCCCGTAGTATTCCGCCACAAAATCAGCCCTTCCCATTCGGCTGAAATCCCAGAGAATCTGTTCAGACAACCCTCCTTCCGTGGTAGAAATCCGTCCCGTGAGGCGCATGGCCACATAATCACCCGGCAACATGAACTTATATGTCCGGGCAAATACTTCCGGCTCGTTTTCACGTACCCAAGCAAATTTCGAAGCGGTAAAGTTTCCGGGAGAGTTCAACGTTCGCTCGAGACAATAATCGCGTCCGAGCGCCTCGAGCGCCTTGCGACCGATTTCTACCGCCCGGCTGTCACACCATATAATGGCATCGCGTAGCGGCTTCCCGAGTTCGTCCACACATACCAATCCATGCATCTGATAGGTAATCCCGATCGCCGCAACCTCTTTCATCGGATGATCGGCCCCGATTTTCCTGATCGCATCACATACATATTTCCACCACATGTCAGGGTCCTGTTCCGCCCATCCGCTCCGTTCCGCGCGTATCGGCATCTCTGCTGCCGGCATGGTCTGCGATGCTACGCACTCACCTGTAACGACATCCATCAGAGAAACCTTGATCGATGAACTGCCGATGTCTATTCCGAGTGTTTTCATACGGTCCTTCTGTTTTAAGTGTAAGCAGGTCTCAGGTACGATCCTTTCTACCAATTTATAAAACACAACCGTTGGCGTTCCCTCACCCGACGATTGTAAATTCCCTTGTTGAACACATAATATTGTGCCGGTTTATGAGCCACGCCTGTCTCTCTCTCCTGGGTGGGAACCACAAACCCGGCTCCAAGCACCTTCTTACGAAAATTGCGGTTGTCGATCTCTACTCCGAAGACCGCTTCATAAAGGCGTTGAAGCTGACGAATGGTAAACTTGCGAGGCAATAACTCAAACGCTACGGGGGATTGCGTCACCTCGCGCGTGAGCGCCGACAACGCCTCACACAGAATCTTTTTATGATCCATTGCCAGTCGTTTCACCTCGTCTACTTTGACCCACAATGCATTCTTGCGCCCCGTATGCGAAATAATAAACGGCGTGAGTTTCACCAACGAATAATAGGCTACCGTTACCACTCGCTTGGCTGAAATCCCATAAAAGCGGTTGATCCATGCCAACTCCTTGTCATCCACCCGGTCGGGGGCAGAGAACACATGGAATTGTTTGAGATACAAATCACTCAAACCCGTCATCTCTTTCAAGATCCGATATGCGGATGTGGAAAGATCCTCGTTCTCGAAAATCATACTGCCGGGAAGTTTGTAATCTTTTGCCGGAACACCTTCCTTTTCGGCCTCGGCAATATCGCGTTCCACCAGCAATACCTTCAACGAAGTGCCATCGAAACCGAACACGACACAGTCTACGGACAGC
>CASDWR010000204.1 GCA_949284665.1 uncultured Rikenellaceae bacterium
AGGGGAGGGGAATCGAGTTCGGATAAACGGGGAATACAACCGACAGTGAAACCGGCCGTCAACCAAGGGTAAAAGCACCTAATGTAGCGATATGCACGGTGTCGGAAAATTGCCGCACCTATTTGTTCCCGTTGTATCCCACGATTACGCACCCATACATAAAACTCCTCGTTCATTCTATACCGGAATCTTCCTCGAATACCATTTTGATCTGAAAATGAAAAGAAGAATACTGTTTTTAGTCGCATTGTTTTTTGCTTTCGTGCCGTTGCTCGCGATACAAAAACCGTTGTTCATGCTTTATCATTACGACCGTGCGGCAGGATTTGCCTTCGGCGACTGGCTATCCGTAATCGGGCACGGTCTGACGCTCGATATGACGGTAGCCGGTTATCTGACCTGCATCCCCCTGCTCATTGTGCTGATTTCAATCTGGAGGGTCGGGAAGCTGTGGAAACACATCCTACGTGGATACATTATCGTGATAGCGGCATTGCTGGGATTGATTTTCGCTGCCGACCTGGCTCTTTATTCCTTTTGGGATTTCAGACTCGATGCATCCATCTGGTTTTATCTTCGTTCGCCGAAAGATGCAGCAGCCAGCATTGAATGGGGTCTTGCACTGCGTCAAATTGCTATCGCCATCGTATACGGTTTCTGTTTCTATTTTTGCCTGAACCGTTGGATTCTCCCCATTTTCGACGGAACCCGTTCGGACCATCGGATCGTGACAACGGCAATCGTTCTGTTTTCGGGAGGCTTGCTGATCCTGCCCATTCGGGGCGGTTTATCGGCTTCGACAGCCAATGTGGGACGGGTCTATTTCAGTTCGGAAATGTTTCTGAACCATGCTGCCGTCAATCCGGCCTTTTCCCTGTTTTACTCTTCGCTCCATCAGCAGAATTATGCGGAACAATATACCTACATGGACGAGTCCGAACGTACAGCGATCTGCAGTTCTCTTTTGGGAAACAAGGACAACCATACCGAACCGCTCTGCGACACATTGCTCACGACACAAAGGCCGAACATCGTACTGGTCATTCTGGAAAGTTTCTCTGCCAACGCCTCGATTGCATTGGATGGGACTGAGGACGGGACACCGAATCTCGACAGACTTGCCGCCGAGGGGATCCTTTTTACGAACTTTTATGCCAATTCTTTCCGTACCGATCGCGGATTGGTATCAATACTCAACGCCTTCCCCGGGCAACCCACCTCCTCGATCATGAAATACCCGGAAAAGAGTCGCTCCCTCGCCTCGATCGCCTCATCGCTCAAGACTGCAGGCTACTCGACTGCTGTTTACTATGGTGGCGATATCGACTTCACCAACATGCGCTCCTATTTTTATGGCAGCGGATACGAACGGGTAATCGGACAGGATGGATTGAGGGGCAAGATCGACGGGAAGGTCTCGCAATGGGGATACGATGACCGGCTCATGTTCGACTGTCTGGCTGAAGAGGTGGAACTTTCGGCGGAAAACCATCGGCCGTTTTTTATCACTTTCCTGACACTCAGCAGCCATGAACCGTTCGATGTGCCTTTTGAGAAGTTCCCGAATTCCTACCTTAATTCCGTCGCCTTCACCGATGACTGCATCGGGACCTTCGTCGAGCGGCTCCGCAACTCGTCGTTATGGGACGACACTCTTCTCATCCTGCTCTCGGACCACTCATACCGCTATCCCGACACCGTGGCCGCCGCTTCACCCGAACACCAACATATTCCGATGGTATGGGGTGGCGGAGCAATTGCAAAACCCCGAAGGATCGACCGACTCGGCACTCAAACCGATCTTGCCGCAACACTTTTGCACCAATTGGGACTTTCGTTCGATGCTTTCGGGTTCAGCCGCGATCTGTTGTGCGGGGGAACCCCTGATTTCGCATTCTATACCTATAACAATGGATTCGGATATATCGACTCTTCCGGGATAACGGTCTGGAACTGCGCCTCATCGCAACCGGTCGACAATCGGGGCGAAGGCGGTAGCGAACGTATTCGTAAAGGGCAGGCTCTGCTCCAGACATTGATGGAAGAGTTCGACCGGAGGTAGGACCCTGACATGACTCAGGGATTCGCACAAATATCCGGTGTGCGGAAACAATCGGGACATGTACATCATCCCGAATAGAAACGAAACATATTAAATAACCAAACAATACGATCCGTGCTTCGGGAACATCATCGTTCCGGGCAAAAAGGAAACAAATCGAATAACCCATCTGCAACATGAATTGCAAATCAATCTTGCTTTTAGGGGCCATCCTGCTGCATGTAGGGAATCTTTTGGGAGAGTCCACCGTCCCGACCGTCACCAGTGGCACACTTGCAACGGCCATTCCATCCGATGTGCCGGACGAACAGGAAACGAAAGCACACTTCATTGTCATATCGAAACAGAAAATGCAACTGACTGTTTATGATTTCCGAAGCCGAGCGATAGCAACCTACCCGATCGCATGCGGGAAAAATTACGGCGACAAGAGAAAACCAGGCGACATGAAAACACCCGAAGGATTTTTTTCAGTACAACAGATCCAAGATGCTTCTTCCTGGACTCATGATTTTAAAGACGGGAAAGGAGATATTGCAGGAGCTTACGGTCCATGGTTCGTCCGACTTCTGACACCACCCCATCAAGGGATAGGAATTCATGGGACACATGACGAAAGTTCTATCGGCACCCGTGTCACGGAGGGATGCATCCGGATGCGGAACGATGACCTGCGCGAACTAGTGCGACGTTTTGTCTATCCTGGCATGCCGGTTTTCATCTTCGGTTCCGATCGTGATATTCGCGCCACAGCAGATCTCGCCCCGCAACATTGAACGTTTCGGGACTGAATCGGAACGCCGCAATGAAACCGGTCTCCCAACGACTATTCCTGTATCCTGTACTGTTTGGGAGAGAGTCCGGTATGCTGTTTGAAATATTTACCGAAGAAGGATTGCGATGAGAAATTCAACGCATATGCCACTTCCTGAATACTTTTATCCGAGAACCGAAGCATCGCCTTGGCTTCCAGTATGATATATGCATCTATCCATTGTGCGGCCGTCCGACCGCTCACCGTCTTAACGATAGATGAAAGATATTTGGGCGTGATATTGAGTTTGTCCGAATAATAACCGATCCCATGTTCCGATTTGTGATATTGGGCAACGAGTCTGATAAATTTTTCGAAATATTCTTCAGCCCGGCTTTTACGAACGGTCTCGTAGGTGGTATATTTCCGGTACATCGCACACAATTTGTAAAACGATGCGGACACAAAGTGGCACAAAATCTCCTTTTTATAATAGGGATTGTCCGAAGAGACGATCCGTACCAGTGCATTGTAAATATCCTTCATGATTTCGAATTCGTGCTCGTTCAATGACAACACGGGCTGGTAATCGAGAATCATGGGAATAGCTTTCTGCGCCTCAACATGCAACTCGCCCAAAAAACGGGCGGAAAACAAGACGATCATACTTTCGGCATCGGGACTGTAACGGGATGTCTGTACGATATGTTCCGGTGTAACGATAATCAATGAATTTTTCGACACCTCATACTCCTTCAAGTCCACCGACATGCTCACGCTGCCGGATGAGAGTAAACAGATGATATAGCCGTCGAACCGGGTGGGATAGCCGAAGCGAGGCGCATGCTGTGCATTGCTGTATAAAACGGCAAAATCCTCGGAGTACCACCCCTTATCCCGGATATTTTCTTCCAACTGCTGGAAACTAACCGTCTGAAGCGTATGTTTTTTTGTGTTCATTATAGGTAATTTTTTGCCAAACATAACGCTTTTATTTGAAAAAAGTCATATTTTTTTCGAAAAATTCGACATACAGTACAATCAGGGAGCATCAACAAGCAATAATTCGATTAAATTTGCGTCATATTAATTGGTGCGAAACTTGTTTCACACGAAAGCGATATCGAGAGCAGCCTCCGACAGGAGTCGATAACTCCCGAGACAGAAATCGCACACGTAACCGACACAATTCAACAAACCAAAACACAAACGACCGGACAACATGTTACCTCCCGAATCCACATTGAAAGAAATCTCGGGTCACATATCCCAGATCATCGGACCCGTTATCGACATCAGTTTCGAACGCGACGGAGCCGCCGACAAGCAGATCGTCCTCCCGGCCATCCATGATGCCGTGGAGATCAAACGGCCCGACGGCAGAGTGTTGATTGCCGAAATCCAGCAACACATCGGGGAAAACAGCGTGCGTTCGGTGGCTATGGATTCGACAGACGGACTGCGCCGGGGCATGGAAGCAATCTCCCGTTATACCCCGATCCGAATGCCGGTGGGAGAACAGATCAAAGGTCGTCTGATGAACGTGGTGGGCGAAACTATCGACGGCATGAAACCTGTCGACGAAAAAGGAGCGCAACCCATCCACCGAGACCCTCCCAAATTCGAAGACCTCTCCACGGCAGAAGAGGTGCTTTTTACGGGTATCAAGGTGATCGACCTGCTCGAACCCTATTCCAAAGGGGGAAAGATCGGTCTGTTCGGCGGTGCAGGAGTGGGGAAAACGGTACTCATCATGGAACTGATCAACAACATCGCCAAAAAGCATCATGGATTCTCGGTCTTCGCCGGTGTGGGCGAACGAACCCGTGAAGGCAACGACCTGTTGCGCGAAATGATTGAATCGGGTGTGATCCGTTACGGAGAGGAATTTCGAAAAGGGATGGAAGAGGGAGACTGGGACCTCTCGAAAATCGATTATGATGAACTGGCCAAATCGCAGGCAACGCTGGTCTTCGGACAGATGAACGAACCGCCCGGAGCCCGTGCCTCGGTAGCGTTGTCAGGACTTACGGTAGCCGAATCGTTCCGTGACTCGGGCGGAGGCTCGAAAGACATCCTCTTTTTTATCGACAATATCTTCCGTTTCACACAAGCCGGTAGCGAAGTCTCGGCTCTTTTGGGGCGTATGCCCTCCGCCGTGGGTTATCAACCGACCCTGGCAACCGAAATGGGATCGATGCAGGAACGGATCACCTCAACCAAAAACGGTTCCATTACCTCCGTACAGGCAGTTTACGTACCGGCCGACGACCTTACCGACCCCGCTCCGGCAACTACATTTTCCCATTTGGATGCCACAACCGTCCTAAGTCGGAAAATCACCGAACTGGGTATCTATCCCGCCGTGGACCCGCTCGAATCGACCTCCCGTATCCTCGATCCGAATATCGTGGGCGAAGAGCACTACCAAACCGCCCAACGTGTAAAGCAGATACTGCAACGCAACAAAGAGCTACAGGATATCATTTCGATTCTGGGAATGGAAGAATTGTCGGAAGAAGACCGCACGACGGTCAACCGTGCCCGCCGTGTACAACGTTTCCTATCTCAGCCTTTCGCAATGGCAGAACAGTTTACGGGTGTTCCCGGCGCCATGGTTTCCATCGAAGACACCATTCGCGGTTTCCGCATGATCCTCGACGGCGAAGTGGACCATCTGCCCGAAGCTGCATTCCTCAATGTCGGCACGATCGACGAAGCAATTACAAAAGGTGAAGCGATCCTCAAACAGACCGCCCGCCAATAACCGAATCGTGATAAAATGAAAGAGAACGCCCTGCATATCCGCATCATCTCCCCCGAAGGTACCCTCTTCGAGGGCGAAGTGACTCATGCCACCCTTCCAGGAACAGCCGGCTCGTTCTCCGTCTATCCTCTCCACGCACCGCTCATCTCTTCACTTGAAAAAGGTGCTGTACGCTACTGGCCCAACGATCACGAAGAACGTATCGATATCGAAAGCGGATTCGTCGAAGTAAAAGAGGACCGAATCACCGTATGCGTAGAACGTCAAACCGATCAACCATGAAAAAGAACTCTCCATCCGATGCGCTCTCATTGGGTCGTGTTGCGATTATCTCGGCCAGCGTACTGCTTCTCGGGGCAGCAATCGCAATAGGAGTAATTGCCGTATGGTTTCCAAACTATTATACGGCATGGTTTCTCACGATACCTCTCTACTTTTTGCTGACGACGTTTCTGATGGGGCTCTTCGTGGAACGGACCTATCACAAGAACGCTTCCGTTAAACTGCTCAACCGCTTCATGCTCGCCCGCATGACAAAGATCGTGGTCTCGGTAGGCGTCATGATCCTTTACCTGCAACTGGTGGACAGAGAAAACGACCTTTTCCTGGTGCTTTTTCTGCTCTTTTACATCATATCAATGTCACTGGACATCTTCATCATGTTCAATGCGGATAAACGCAAGCGAAAAGAGAGCCAAACACAACCATGAACCGCCTCGCACGATACATATCGCTTTGCATTGTGTCAATGATTTCCCTCATTCCGGCATACGCAGAGGCTATTCCGCAAAGGGATGATCCCGTACGCGAAGAACCCGCACAGGAGGACGTAGCCGTTCAGGATATCATCTTCGAACATCTGCAAGACAGCTATTGGTGGCACATCACAACCATCAATGATACCCATGTCACGCTCTATCTGCCGATCATCGTCCGTTCATCCGACAGTGGATGGCACCTCTTTTCGTCACGACGACTCGCCCATGGAGAGAGATTCGAAGGATTCCATATCGCCCCCGACGGACCCCATGCGGGGAAGGTCGTGACCGAAGACCCATCGGGTGCGGAAATCCGCCCTCTCGATATCTCACTTACGAAAAATGCACTGGCCCTGTTGATCAACTCGGCACTGATGACGATCCTTTTCCTGTCGGTTGCCCGCTGGTACAAACGGCGGCCCAAACACGCTGTCCCCGGAGGATTGATCGGCGCCCTGGAAATGTTCGTCATGAACATCGAGGACGAAGTAATCCGTAAAAGCATCGGCCGGGATTACAAACGCTATTCACCATACCTGTTGACCGCATTTTTCTTCATCCTCATCAACAACATCATGGGATTACTGCCCGTATTCCCGGGCGGGGCCAATACCACAGGCAATATTGCAATCACCATGACACTGGCCCTCTGTACGATGGTAGCGGTCAATCTTTTCGGCAACAAAGAGTATTGGAAGGAGATTCTGTGGCCGGACGTACCGACCTGGATGAAAGTCCCCATCCCGCTGATGCCGGTTATCGAACTGTTCGGAATCATATCCAAACCTTTCGCTTTGATGATCCGACTGTTTGCCAACATCATGGCTGGTCATACGATCATTCTGGCCCTTACCTGTCTGATCTTCGTCACAGCCAAGATGGGCGCGGCCACCAATACCGGAATGACCGCCTTTTCTGTACTGCTCTCCATTTTCATGAATTGCCTCGAATTACTCGTAGCATACATCCAGGCCTATGTATTCACGATGCTTTCGTCCGTTTTCATCGGACTTTCGAGACCTGAGCACCACAAATCGAAACCAAAACAGACAAAACAATAAAATTCATTAAAAAACAAACAATTAATAAAAAGACCAAAAAAAAATTAATAATAAAAAAA
>CASDWR010000205.1 GCA_949284665.1 uncultured Rikenellaceae bacterium
AGAAATGACCGAGTGGCTTAAGGTGCGCGCCTGGAAAGTGCGTATACCCCAAAAGGGTATCGTGGGTTCGAATCCCGCTTTCTCCGCAATATGAAAAAGGGAGGGTTGCAATTTGCAACCCTCCTTTTCCATTAGGTCGGAGATATCTTCGCCTTTCATTCGAGGCAAATGATTGATTTTATCGCTCAATCCGGTCGATTTCAACTTGAAGTTGGGCTGCTTCCGTTTCGTAATGTTCCTGTTCGGAGACGACTCCCCGTTTTTCGTAGAAGGCAGCTAAAATACGACAGTTTTTTTCAAGCGATCGAAGGTGATTGCTCCGTTCGTAAGGATTGCTGCACAGTTCGTGCGACAGATCCAACGCTCGTAGATAATGTACTTCGGCCCGCTCGGGATCAGACAGGTCCGCTTCATAAAGAAGTCCCAGATTCCTATGGCATTGTATGGTGGCCGGGTAGTACCGGTATTTGTCCTCGTCGTCGAATTTCGATCGGGTATCCAGTGCGGACAGATAACAACGTTCCGCCTCTTCAAATCGATTCGTGTCGGCATAGAGGTTACCCAGGCGCCATTGTACGATCGCCACGTTTTCGAGGTAGATGAACCATTGGCGTTTGGCCAGTATCTCATAGAGCGACAGCAATGCGGACAACACCCGCTCACTTTGTTCCGGCCGATCGGTAAGGCGATAAATTGTCGCCAACATTTCCAAAGTCTCAATACGGGCGAGAAGTGATTTCCGGTCGGAACGGTTATCGCGTTCCTGCAACGACCGCCGAAAATGGATCTCGGCCGCTTCCAGATCGTCCAGTGCAAAATAGTGCCGTGCCAAATCAGATTCCGCATCCGGTAACAAAGAGCGATACCTTTTTAGTGTATCGTAAGCCTCGATGCGTCGAAAGAAGGAGATACGTCGCTTTTCTCTTTTCAGCGAGGGAGCGTGTGATGAAAATTGTTTCATGGTCATATATTTTGTTTAATTGGTTACAAAATGAAATAGATCAGGGAGAAGATCGACCTGTAAAGCCGTCTCAAGGGCAAAAGAAAGGTGTGAAAAAAGGGCTTTCCGATGGAAGTCGAATGTCCGGAATGTGGAATTCCCGTGTTTTCCTGTTTGGCTCGGATGGTCGTTGGAGTGGTCTGAAGAACGGGGATGGTGATGGCTGGCAACCCGCCCTCGCTCAGCCCATCGCGATTATCGGAAGATTCGGTGTGAAAACAGCATTTCAAAGAACGAAAAGGGACACGATGCACCTTGCCGTGAAGACGCATCATCCGTCGAATTGCTGTTTTCCGTAAATGGCCGGCCGAGAGAATTGGCCGAAAATAGTTATGATGTTTTCATGTTGTCTTTCAGTGCATCACACGTCACCTTACCGATGTTCCCTTCTCTTCCCGTGTATGTAATGAAACCCGGATAGAGAAAATCGAACCAATTGCCGGAACAATTAAAAGAGTGACGAAATTCTCGATTGCAGCGCGACAAAGATAATGCTTTTTCTTGTCATGATGAAATTTTCCTTGCAATAGGGAATCAATATGGTGCTTCGTATCGTTTGCGGGTGATCTTCGATAAAATTCGATCAAGGTGGTTGATCTTGTCTCCCTTTTCGGGTCGGAAGAGAATGTTAGCCACGATATACGATGATCTGCAGATTTTCTTCGGAAACGGGTCGGAATAGACAGAGGTAACAGTTTTTTATGCGAATTATTCGTTATTTCTTTTGTTTTTCTTTGTTTATTTATATCTTTGCATGGATAAGTGCCGGTATTCCGATGCAAATCGGAAGCGGTTGCACGATAAACCTGAAACTATATTTTAATAAACAACATTAAAACAATAAGTCTAATCAATTTCAATTAAGCCATGAAAAAACTTTTTATGATTTTGTCGGTTGTGGGTGTCATGAGCCTCTCGACTGTTAACGCTTTCGCTCAGGAGGTCGAAGCCGAAGCCGCCGTAGAAACCGATACTACGGAACAGGTTGTTGCTGAGGCCGTCGATGTGACCGCCATGGACGCCGAAACCGACGTGGAGGGTGAACCGCTTCATCAGGTGATCAAGCAGAAGTTCCTCGAAGGTGGTGCAGGCTGGATGGCGCCGATCCTTTTGTTCCTCATCCTGGGTCTGGCAGTCGCTATCGAGCGTATCATCTACCTGAATATGTCCACCGTTAATACCAAAAAACTTATTGCCAAGGTGGAAGAGGCTCTCAATAACGAAGGTGTCGAAGCTGCTATGGAGGTATGTCGCAACTCTCGCGGTCCCGTGGCAAGTATTTTCTATCAGGGCTTGAGCCGTTATGGACAAGGTCTGGATGTCGTTGAAAAAGCCGTTGCTTCGTACGGATCGGTTCAGATGGGTCTCATGGAAACCGGTCTTACCTGGATTCAGCTTTTCATCGCCCTTTCTCCTATGTTGGGATTTATGGGTACGGTAGTCGGCATGGTCGATGCATTCGACGCGATTCAGGCTGCCGGCGACGTTTCTCCTACGTTGGTTGCCGGTGGTATCAAGGTGGCCCTTTTGACAACGTTGGCCGGTTTGATCGCTGCTGTGATTCTTCAACTTTTCTATAACTACATCGTTTCCAAAATCGATACGCTGGTAATCGCTATGGAAGACAGCTCGATCACGTTGGTTGACATGCTTACCGAATACAGTAAAAAATAAAGGCTCTTAGAAAAGTTCATTATGAAATATATCAAATATATCAAATACCTGTTTCTCCTGATCTCCGTGCTTACGCTTGTCTATTTCATAATCAGCGGAGTTGCCGGAAATACGGAAACGGGTGCGGACGTGATGCTGAAATGGGCGTATGTGTCGCTTGCACTGACAGTGCTGGCTACGATCATCTTCCCATTGATCAACCTGTTCACCAATCCGAAAGGCGCCGTGCGTTCTCTCGTCGGTCTGGTTGTGGTGTTGATCGTTATCGGCGTATGCTATGCGCTCTCGAGTGCGGAGCCGGTTGTTGACTCGTCAGGCGGTTTCTTTGAAAATCCCGTCACTCTGAAACTGAGCGATACCGGACTGTATGCCGCTTATATCGCCATGGCTGCAACGGTCCTTATCGCTATCGTTGGGGAAATCATCAATGCCTTCAAATAAAAAGTAGTAATCCATAGGTAGTTATGGCTAATAAAAGACAAGTTCAGGAAATCAATGCTAGTTCGATGGCGGATATCGCTTTCTTGCTGCTGATCTTTTTCCTTGTGGCTACCACGATGAACGTCGACTCGGGTATCAACCGCGTGTTGCCTCCCTGGTCTGATGAACAGCAGGAAGACGCTCCCGATATCAAGGAGCGCAACCTGATGTTGGTTCACGTGAATATGTACGACCAGATCCTTGCTCAGGGGAAAGCCGTACACATAACACAGTTGAAAGATATCGCCAAGGAATTTATCCTCAACCCGACCAACGACGAGAATATGCCTGAAAAAGAGAATACCGAGATCGATATCATTGGGGTATTCCCGGTCAGCAAGGGAGTGATTTCGCTTCAGAACGACCGTGGTACCAGTTATGATATGTATATCAAGGTACAGAATGAACTTACGCGCGCATTCAACGAAGTGCGGGATGAAGTTTCCACCGTCAAGTTCGGAAAGAAATTTGCCGACCTGAAGGATGAAGACCAGCGTAAAGCCATTCAAAAGGCAGTCCCGTTGAAAATCTCGGAAGCAGAACCACGAAATATTGGAGGGAAATAGAGATGGCTATATTAAAAAAGAAAGGCGGAAAGAGCACCCCTGCTATTTCGACAGCCTCATTACCGGATGTTATCTTCATGATTCTGTTCTTCTTCATGGTATCTACTTCCATGCGTGAACAGGAACTGCTGGTAACCTTTAATGCCCCTGATGCCACCGAAATCCAAAAACTGGAGAAAAAATCGCTGGTCAGCTACATTTACATCGGAACCCCGATCAAGTCCATGCAGGCAAAGTTCGGTACGGCTCCCCGTATCCAGCTGAATGACAGCTATCATACGACCCAGGATATTTTGGAATTCGTAGCCTCCGAACGAGATAAACTTTCGGAAGCTGATCGTAATGCAATGACTGTCGCCATCAAGGCGGACCGTCTGACCCGTATGGGTATCATTACCGATGTGAAACAGGAGCTTCGTCGTGCCGATGCACTTAAAATCAGCTATACGGCTGCGAAGACGCTGGGGTACCAGTAGAATGTAATATTCCCGAGGATACGGATGGATGAGTTTCCCGCTGTATCTTTCGGAAGTAGAGTAGGGGAGTGATGAAACCCACGGGTTTCATCACTCCCCTTTTTAAGGACTGGAAGTCCTGTGTTCGTAGGTTGTTGTTTCCCTCTGTTGGATAGAGTGATCGAGAGATACGATGATTAGTTTGTCCATTGGATGGCATTTGTGCTGTGGAGCGATGCCTTTTTTGTGGAAATATGTCAATCCGTGACAGGAAAGGTGGTTATGGCTGCGGAATGGCGCAATTTCGATTGGGTGTCTCGCTTCTTGCAGAATGTGCAAACGGGGTGTTTGTAATATGGTTGAAATGATACAGCGCTTATGTTTCTGGCTGTCTGTTTGCTTGCCGCGTTACCGTTTATTTCTCGTTGTATGCCTTGGCCAATTGGTTGCTCAGGAAATTTCCATGAAAGAAAAAATAAAGGGCAGCCTTAAAGAATTAGGCTGCCCTCTTGAAATCGTTTTGCTTTCGAATTACTTGGGTTGTTTGCCGATGTAGGCAAGGATGCCGCCATCAACATACAGGATATGTCCGTTTACGAAATCCGATGCGCTTGAGGCAAGGAATACCGCTGGTCCCATCAGGTCCTCGGGTGTACCCCACCGTGCGGCAGGAGTTTTGGCTACGATGAAGGCATCGAAAGGATGACGCGAACCGTCTGCCTGACGCTCACGCAGGGGAGCAGTTTGGGGGGTTGCGATGTAACCCGGACCAATGCCGTTGCACTGGATATTGTATTCACCATATTCGGAAGCAATGTTGCGGGTGAGCATCTTCAGCCCGCCTTTGGCTGCCGCGTATGCCGAAACAGTCTCGCGACCAAGTTCACTCATCATGGAGCAGATGTTGATGATCTTGCCCCCGCCCTTTTTGATCATCGAGGGAATAACGGCCTTCGATACGATAAATGGGCCGTTGAGGTCGATGTCGATTACCTGGCGGAATTCCGCTGCTGTCATTTCGGTCATGGGGATTCTTTTGATAATACCGGCGTTGTTTACCAGAATATCGATGACCCCTACCTCTTTCTCGATCTGTGCAACCAATGCGTTTACCTGTTCTTCGTTTGTAACGTCACAAACGTAGCCCCGTGCTTCGATGCCCTTTTCCTTGTAGGCAGCCAAACCCTTGTCGACCAGTTCCTGTTTGATGTCGTTGAAAACGATTTTTGCTCCTGCCTGTGCGAATGCCGTGGCTAGGGCAAATCCGATACCGTAAGATGCGCCGGTTACCAGTGCAACCTTACCTTCCAATGAGAAATTTACCATTTTCCAATCTTGATTTTTTTATCGATCGTTTCATGCCTCTCCCCTTCGAGTAAAAGTCCGTGTTGCTGGAGAGCGGCGGAATTATCGTTTGTTTCGGTTTACTTTAAATCTGTCGTTTTACACCCGTCCATATCGTTATAGTCGAGGTTCTCACCTCCCATACCCCAGATGAATGTGTAGTTGCTGGTTGCACATGCGGAATGGATGCTCCATTCAGGTGAAATAACCGCTTCTTCTCCTTTCATCCAGATGTGGCGAGTTTCATTCGGTTCGCCCATAAAGTGACAAACCGCCTGATCGGGAGCAATCTCAAAATAAAAATAGACCTCCATGCGTCGGTTGTGCGTATGGGCTGGCATTGTATTCCAAGTACTGCCCGGTTGCAATTCCGTCATCCCCATCTGAATTTGACATGTAGGCAACACTTCCTTGACCAACATTCGGTTTATGAAACGGTGATTGCTCTCTTCGAGTGTCCCCATCTCCATGACTACGACCCCTGCTGTCTTTTTCGTGACGAGTTTGTCGGGGTAGGTGGTATGGGCATTTGCCGAATTGAAATAGAATTTGGCCGGATTCTTCGGGTCTTTGCTCGCAAAGAAAACTTTACGCTTCCCGCGTCCCAGATAAAGTGCCTCTTTGAAATCCATGTCGTATTGCTGTTCTCCGGCGATGACCGTACCGGGACCCCCTACGTTGAAGATTCCGATCTCTCGACGTTCGAGGAAAAATTCCGCACGCAAAATGTCGATGGATTCAAGCTCAAGCTGCTCTTTAACCGGCATTGCTCCACCGGCGATTATACGATCGTGCATCGTATAAACCATGTTGACCTGATCGGGCGTAAAGACTTTTTCGATCAGATAATGTTCCCTGATTTGAGTCGTGTCATAATGTTTCGCATCCGCTGGATGTGTCGCATACCTGACTTCGCTGTTTGTTTTCATTGTTTGATGACGATTTTGAAGGTTGTTTATTCTTGTGTTTTATGTTTTCGTTTTTGTTGTTCGTATGGTTTGTTTGTTATTCCCTCGTGTTCTGTTTTTCTCCGGTTATTCCGTACTTGTTTCTTCCCCCCTGCTCTGTGTTTTAATAGCCGTGAAAGGTATTCTCAATTGTAGATTCCTCCTCTCCTCGTGTTCGCTTTCCTTTTTTCATCTTTTGCGCCCTTTGCGTAGCTTCGTCTGTCCTTGTTCCGAATCTTACCTTACTGGTCCGGCTTTCGTCCCCGATGGATACCAATTCTTACGTCTTTTTATAAAAACTGGATACACATCCAAAATACGGGCTTGTTCGTTATAGAACAAGAGGGAGAAACAGCCTTTGTCTTTACTCCGATGTCGTGGAATACGGAAACCGTGCACGGTCACGGTTGCCTATATACAGAACCGCTTATGCGATTCCTTTCTTCCTTGCGCATTCGGTCCGTTTATCCTTCGCGTTCGAAAATAGAAACGTTGAATAGAGCCAAGACGGTATACAAAGATAAGCAAAAAGATGGGAAATAATCAACCCATTTTGCAGATATGTTGCCCCGAAAGTCTGCCGTGTCCAGAAATTTTCTTGCTCAATATTGATTATGAATAATATGGATACAATCGTGGAAGGCGTTTCGAATCGTTTTTCTTGCCGGTTATTTCGGCAAAGACTGTCCGGAAGCCCTTGGCTTGTCATGCTTCGGCCTTAAAATGATCCGGGAGAAGGATTCTTTCCGTGTTCGGAAAATTTTTCCGCAACCGGTTCCGTGGACGATCCGCTCATGGATCTACTCCATCAGTTTACGTTCAGCCTCGATTGCCGGAGTGTAATCCCACTTGTTGCGATTGAATTTTTCCTCGATTTTATCGAGACACAAATTACCGATGCTTCCTTCGTGGGTATGTCGGAGGGTACGGCCGTCATGAGTGTATGTACCCTGCTGTACTCGTTCGCCCACCTGGCGGTAAGCGTCCCGGAACGGTATACCTGCCGCTACCATATCGTTTACGTCCTCTACGGTGAAAAGATAACGGTATTTGTCGTCTGCCAGGATGTTGCGGTTCAACTCCATCTCCTTTAATACCAGACAGGCCATGAAGATACAGTCCGTGATCTCGGCGAAAGCGGGCAGGAAAATCTCTTTGGTAAGTTGCATGTCTCGGAAATAACCCGATGTGAGATTCGTACAGATCATCGCCATTTGATTTGGCAAAGACTGGAGTCGATTGCATTTGGCTCGGATCAATTCGAACACATCCGGATTCTTCTTATGTGGCATGATACTCGAACCGGTGGTGTAGGCGTCCGGCAGGTGTACGAACTGGAAGTTGGCACAAGAGTACAGACAGACATCGGCTGCCAGTCGTCCGAGTGTAGAGGCAATGGCGGCAATGGCAAAAAGCACGTTTCTCTCTGTTTTCCCTCGTTGCATTTGTGCATGGATCGAGTTGTAGGCCAGATCCTCGAAACCGAGCAAACGGGTGGTCATGGTCCGGTCCAGAGGAATGGATGACCCATATCCTGCTCCAGAACCGAGAGGATTGGTGTTGACCTGGTGATAAGTGGCTCCCAATAATAGCAGATCCTCGGCCAGCGATTCGGCATAGGCACTGAACCAAAGCCCGAAAGATGACGGCATCGCTACCTGGAGATGGGTATAGCCGGGCAACAGAACGTCTTTGTTCTCCCGGGCCTTGTCGATCAACAGCCGAAACAGCTCTTCGACATGTCCCAATAGTTCGATGAGGGCCGATCGGGAAAAAAGTTTCAGGTCGAGCAATACCTGGTCATTGCGTGAACGCCCCGTGTGAATCCGTTTCCCGGCATCGCCGCAACGACGGGTAAGCATGAATTCCACTTGCGAATGTACATCTTCGATTCCCTCTTCGATGACGAATCCGTCCCGGTCGACCGAAGCGTAAATTTCACGAAGGGCCGCGCGAAGGGATTGCGTATCGGTATCGTCGATCAATCCGATCGAATTGAGCATCAACAAATGGGCCATGTTACCCAACAGATCGGGTTTGGCCAACATTACATCCAGTTCGCGGTCCCGCCCTACGGTAAACGATTCGGTGAATCGGTCGATGTCATATCCTTTGTCCCAGAGTTTCATATCCTCTTAATCTTCTTTTCCCAATTATCTAAAGTTCCAGTCCATCGAGCAAAGATACGAAAATATCGATCCCTTCCTCAATCTCCTGCAAGGCAATATACTCATTGGCCGTGTGTGACCGTGCGCTGTCTCCGGGACCTATTTTCAGGGATGTGAACGGAATTACAGCCTGATTGGAGGTAGTGGGCGAGGCATATGTCTTGCGTCCCAGCTCTTTGCAACGGCGGACGATAATGTGGTCTTCCGGAATGGATGACGAATTGAGTGTAAAGGATCGGGGAATGACATCGCATTGAACATGTTCACGGATGATGTCGAAAATTTCCCGGTTGGAATAACATTCATTCACCCGAATGTCGACCATGAAACGACATTCGGCCGGTACGACATTATGAAGCGTGCCGGCCTGGATGCCTGTAACGCTCATCTTGACCGGCCCGAGCAACGGCGACTCTTTGGCGAAACGGTAATTTCGAAACCACTCAATGTCCGGAATCGCCTCGTAAATGGCATTGATCCCTTCGTTGCGGGCAGCATGGCCCGAACGTCCGTGCGCGATGCAGTCGATTACGAATAACCCTTTCTCCGCGATGGCGGCGTGCATGCCGGTCGGTTCTCCGACCAGTGCCAGAGTTACCGGACCCAAGGTCCCGACAACACTCTGTATCCCCCCTTTCCCGGTATTCTCTTCTTCGGCGGAAGCAAGCCAGATCAGGTTGTAGGGTTGCTCGCTGGCGTCGAGTGTCAGAAATGCCGTAAGCATCGATACTACGCTTCCTCCCGTGTCATTACTCCCCAGCCCGTACAGTTTCCCATCTTTTACGATGGGTGTATAGGGGTCGGTTTCCCAATTGCCGTTGGGCTTTACGGTGTCTATATGCGCGTCCAGCAGGATCGTCGGTCGGTCGGGATCGTATCGACGGGATCGTGCCCATACATTGTTGCCATTCCGTTGTGCCGCGTATCCGTTCGCTGAAAGGGTAGCAACCATCAGATCGGCCACTCCTCCTTCACTCCCGCTAGGCGAAGGGATTGCGATCATTTGTTTGAGCAATTCGATGGCATTGTCTTTTGTCATGGTATATATCTGTATCGTGTGGCTTTGTTCTCCGGGATAAAGCAAGCCGTCGCCTGTTTCACATACGTATAGTTTGCAAAAAACTCTTCCCTCTCAGGCCATGGAGTGCATCCCGATATTCGATTGCCGGGCGTTATTCGTTCGTCTCCTCTTCAGCATCGATACGGATGACGCTTCCTCCATTCAGGTCATCCGGCGAGGTGAGCCTAACCGCATGGACACCGGCCTCAAGGGTGTGGAAAGCGTTCTCAAGTTTCGGTAACATGCCCGAATGGATGCGCCCTTCCGACAAAAGTTCCCTGTATCGCTTCCGGTCGATGATAGGAATTACGGACGTGTCATCGTTCACATCGAGCAATACCCCCGGCTTGTCGAAACAGAAAGTAAGTTCCGTCGGGCAACAGGCAGCCATCCCTGCAGCAACGGAACCTGCTACACTGTCTGCATTCGTATTGAGCAATTGCCCCTGTTGCGGATCGAATGTAATGGGCGAAATAACGGGAACCACTTTCCGTTCGAGCAACATCTCGAATGCAGAGGTGTCGATTCGGTCGATATCGCCTACATATCCCCAATCGATCTCTCCGACAGGTCGACGGTGTGAAAGCACGATTCCCATGTCGCATCCGGAAAGTCCGCACGCATTTATTCCCCGGCTCCGTAGGGCCGTTACAATCTTCTTGTTGGCCAGTCCTGCGTATGCCATGACCGTAATGTCGAGCATGGGACGGTCGGTGATGCGGCGACCTTCGTGCATGCGGCTCTCCACTCCCAACCGTACAGCAAGCGACCCGGCCAAAGATCCTCCGCCATGCACTACTACAAACGGACCTCCGATCGATGCCAGTGAGTCGGTGAACCGGGCAAGCGTATCATCGTTTTCAAGCGGGCGCCCGCCTATTTTTATGATTTTTAACATGTCAGATGTCATTTATGAAGCGTCGATTTCTCAACCGCCCGTTCGTTTTCCCACCGATCCGGGCAATTGTCCGTATGTCGTTTTTCTCTCTTGTATGTTGCCGCTTGTAAGGGCAGAAAGAACTGCCGGAGTCCTTTTCTCTCCCTGTTCAGAACGACTCCATCGTTTTCTTGAATGCTTCCAGAAAACTCTTGATCTCCCGGCCGTCGATGGAAAGCGGCGGTAGCAACCGCAGGGTGTTTTGACCGCTGTAGCCGGTGAGAACGGCATGGTCGGCAAGCAGTCGTTTGCGGAAATCTACCTGAGGAATTTTCAGCTCCACTCCGATAATCAACCCACGACCGCGAACTTCGGATACTCCTTCACAACTCTGCAATTCCCCGATAAGGTATTCGCCGAGTGCTGCCGCATTGGAAATGAGCTGTTCGTTACGGATGACTTCCAATACGGCCAATGCTGCGGCGCAAGCCAGATGGCTGCCTCCGAATGTCGTGCCGAGCATCCCTTTTTTCGCTTCGAAACGAGGCGAAATAAGAATGCCCGCAACCGGGAAACCGTTGCCCATCCCCTTGGCCATGGAAATAATGTCAGGGCGGACATCCGCATACTGATGTGCGAAGAATTTGCCACTCCGGCCATATCCGGACTGTACCTCATCGAGGATCATCACCGTGCCAGTGGCATCGCACAACCGACGCATCGCCTGCAAATATTCAGTGGCGGCCACACGGATACCATTGACACCCTGGATTCCCTCGACGATAACCGCAGCATAATCCTTTTTCATCAATTCGGCTTCCAGCGCCTCGATGTCGTTCAGTGCGATGAACGTTACCTTGTGTCCCCGGTTGACGGGAGCCTGGATGTTCGGATTGTCGGTAATGGCAACGGCACCGCTCGTGCGTCCGTGAAATGCTCCTCGCATGGCCAGAATTTTATCGCGTCCCGTTGCGAATGATGCAAGTTTCAGTGCATTTTCATTCGCCTCCGCGCCACTGTTACATAGGAAAAGACGGTAATCCGGATAATCAGACGTCTCTCCAAGAAACTCCGCAAGTCTTTCCTGTAGGGAGTTGTGCACGGAGTTCGAATAGAAACCGATCCGTTCCAACTGTTTCGAGATCTTTTCTACATAGACCGGATGGGAGTGACCGATAGATATTACGGCATGGCCACCGTAAAAATCGAGATAACGACGTCCCGCCTGATCCCACAAATAGGCCCCTTTGGCGGCGACTGGCTCCACATCGAGGAGCGAATATACATCGAATAGTTTCATCTTTTTTTCTCTTTGTCGAAACATTCCTGTTTCGGCCGTGTTATTTGTCTTTCGGATTACAGAGTTGGATATCCTATTCCCGGATCATTGCATGGAAGGGGGCTGCTTCCCTTGCCTCCCTGTCGTTTTTTTCTCGGAAGGTCGAATTGTCGCAATCTCCCGCACCTGCCTTTTGCGGAGAAAAGCCTGTTTTGTCTTTTCCCTCCAACTCTCAATGTTTCATTCATCCCTGGCCCAGTATTGTGCCGACTTTTCAGGAGCGGGAGGTGTTCCCGATTTACTCGCTTCTCCCCTTATTTCCCCCCCCCTCGATGGCCTTTCCCTGCTTTGCAGACTCTCCGATTCTGGACCGCAAAAGTGACTAAAAGTAGTTCGCTTTCAGTCGCAATCCGGCGCTCTCTTCGATTCCGCACATGAGGTTCATATTCTGAACGGCTTGCCCGGAAGCCCCCTTAAGCAGATTATCGATAATCGAAGTGACGAGCGTCTTGGATCCCTCTTTCTGAATGTGCAGAAAACAGAAATTCGTGTTGACTACCTGCTTGAGGTAGATCGGCGTGTCGCTGATCTGCACGAAAGGATGGGTGGCATAATAATCTTCATACAGCTTGACCAGTTGCTCAAGTGGCTTTTCGGTCCTGAAAACGATATCCGAGATGATGCCTCGCGTATGGCAACCTCTTACCGGGACAAAAGCCAAATCGACGTCGGATGGAGCCCCGGCATGTACAAGTGTCTCTCCGATTTCGGCCAGGTGCTGGTGCGTAAATACCTTGTAGTTGGATAGGTTGGCACTCCGGTTGCTGAAGTGGGTGTCGGTCGTAGGCTTTTGTCCTGCTCCCGTCGACCCGGTCACTCCGAACACGTCAATCTCTTTCGGCAACACTCCCGCTGCGGCTAAAGGCAGCAACCCCAATTCGATGGAAGTGGCAAAGCATCCGGGATTTGCTATCCGGTCACACGATGAAATCTTCGTCCGGGAAAGTTCCGGCAGCCCGTATATGAACGATCCGGCGTCAGCAGCAAGCCTGAAATCATTCCCCAAATCGATGATCTTCACCCGTTCCGGAATCGGATTGTCCGACAGGAACTGGGCCGAGACCCCGTGTCCCATGCAGAGAAACAGTATGTCGATATCGTTGAAATCGATCTCGCTGAACCGCATCGTCGACCACAGCAGGTCACCGTGTACCTTTCCTATGGCCTCCCCTTTGTGTGATTCGCTCTGAACATATTTCAACTCTACCTCGGGATGGTTGACCAACAGACGGATCAACTCACCGGCCGTATATCCCGCTCCCCCTGCTATTCCGACTTTTATCATGCTGAGATTTTCTTGTTTTGACGAATCAAGGTTTGATCTTGTTGACCGCATTGTAAATCTTGAGCGGCATGGAAAGTATCTTGGTGAAACCTTTCACATCATCGGCCGTCCAAGCATTGTTCATCTCTCCATACTCTGCAAAGGCATTGTTCATCAGATCGTGTTCCGATTCGATGCCGATCAGGTCGAAGTGGTAAGGGCGCAGTCGTACGAAAACTTTCCCGCTGACCGTACGTTGGCTGTTTTCAAGAAAAGTCTCGATGTCACGCATTACGGGTTCGGAATACATCGCCTCGTGCATGAACATCCCATACCAGTTACCCAACTGCTCTTTCCAGTATTGCTGCCATTTGGTCAGAGTGTGTTTTTCGAGCAGTTCATGGCTTTTGATGATCAGCATCGGTGCGGCAGCTTCGAAACCGACACGCCCTTTAATGCCGACGATGGTGTCGCCTACGTGCGTATCGCGACCGATAGCCCATGCAGAACCGATCTTTTCCAACAGGTTGATCGCTTCGATTTTGTCGATTTTTTTACCGTTTACGCCCACTACTTCTCCCTTCTCGAATTCTATTTCGAGCGATTCGGTCCCCTCTTTCGACAATTGCGACGGGTAGGCCTTATCGGGCAGGTTGGTAGCAGAATGAAGCGTCTCTTTCCCTCCGACCGAGGTTCCCCAAACCCCTTTGTTGATCGAATAAGCCATTTTCGTCCAGTCCGCATCGAATCCGTGGGCTTTCAGGTAAGCTATTTCGGTTTCACGCGAAAGTTTCAAATCCCGTGTAGGCGTGATGATCTTCATCTCCGGGGCGAATACCTCGAAACAAAGATCGAAACGTACCTGGTCATTGCCAGCTCCCGTACTTCCGTGTGCAACGTATTTAGCACCGATCTGCTTGGCATATTTTACGATAGCCAATGCTTGAAACGTACGTTCGGAACTGACGGAAATAGGGTAGGTCTTGTTGCGAAGTACATTCCCGAAAACCATGTACTTTATGCATTTCTCATAGTAGGCATCCGTAACATCGAGTGTCACGTGCTTTTTTGCCCCAAGCGCATAGGCCCTTTTTTCAACGGCCTCGAGCTCTTCCCGGGAAAAACCGCCCGTGTTGGCCAAGGCCGTGTATACTTCGAGGCCGAGTTCTTCGCTCAAATATTTTACGCAGTAAGAGGTGTCGAGACCTCCGCTATATGCCAGAACGACTTTATCCATAATTTTTCTTCCTTGATTCTCGTTTGGTTTTCCGATGGTGAACATAAAGGGAATCAGAATATCGCGCTTTTAAAAAGCCTTGCGAAGAACCCTTTCTTTTTGGCGGCCTTTACCTGGGCCGCTTCGCGCTTGGCTGCCTCTTCCGGGTCGAATACCATTCCCGTACAAAGGCATTTGGTCATGTTCGTCCGCTGGAGAATGTCGTAGTTAACGCATGATTTGCACCCTGCCCAAAACTGTTCGTCATCGGTCAGTTTGGCAAACGTCACGGGAACATATCCCAATTCTGTATTGATACGCATTACTTGTTCTCCGGTTGTCAAACCGAACAGTTTTGCATTGGGGAATTTTTTCCGTGAAAGTTCGAATGCGGCTCTTTTGATCCGTTTGGCAATTCCCATCCCGCGGTAGGCTGGTTTGACAATCAATCCGGAGTTAGCTACGAATTTCTCGTGTCCCCACGATTCGATGTAGCAAAATCCTACGAATTCGTCCCGATTGAGGGCGATGATGGCTTTCCCTTGATTGATCTTGTCGGCGATGTATTCGTCGGTGCGGCGGGCAATACCCGTGCCGCGAGCTTTGGCAGCCTCGTCGATCGTATCGTTGATGGTCGATACGTAACGCAAATGATCCTGATTTGCTACCATTACATCTATTTTCATCTTTCCTTACGGTATTATGTTGGTTAATTCATTCGTGGCGTTATTGTCCCTCTCTCCCTTCACTCCCTCTCTTCGCATCCCGACTGATCGCCTCTCTCTCTTTTCTTACTGTGTCGTCGATTGGCTGGAACTTTTCCCGGTTTCCCGACCATTCCTCCCTTTCGGAGGGTGTGCAACTCAAATTCGGGGCAAAGATATGTATGATTATATTATTTGCAAAATATTTATGCAAAAAATATACTTTTTCGTTTAATATTTCTCTTTTTTGATGGGGTGGTATGGAATATATGTTGCATATTAATGCGGGTATATCCATCAACAATATTCATCCCAACTGCGGATCGCTATGTCGTTTCGGTCCACTTTGCAAATCGCATAGATGTATGCGCTTGCCAGACGTGCATTGGTGATGAGCGGAATATTATAGTCGACAGCTGCCCGTCGGATCTTGTATCCGTTGTCCAACTCCCGTCTGGAATAGTTTTTCGGAATATTGATGACCAGATCGATCTTCTTGTTCCGCAGGTACTCCATGATATTGGGCTCTCGATCTTCATCGGGCCAGTGGAGCGTTGTAACCTGGATTTTGTTTTCAGCGAAAAAGCGGGCCGTACCCTCCGTAGCGAAAATTTCGAATCCTTTGTCGATGAGCATGCGTGTAGGATTGAGCATCTCGACTTTGGAACGGGAAGGACCCGAAGAGATCAGAATATTCTTTTTCGGTATCCGATGTCCTACCGAGATCATGCTTTTAAGTATGGCCTCGTAGTAGTTCTCCCCGATACACCCCACCTCGCCGGTCGATGCCATGTCCACGCCCAAGACGGGATCGGCTTTGAGCAGACGTGCAAACGAGAATTGCGAAGCCTTGACTCCTACATAGTCCAGATCGAAGAACGATTTGCTGATCTTGTCCACCTTTTCGCCCAACATGATCCGGGTAGCCATATCGATGAAATTATATTTGATCACCTTGGATACGAATGGGAAACTGCGTGAGGCACGCAGGTTGCACTCGATGACTTTCAGGTGGTTGTCTTTCGCCAGGAATTGCATGTTGAAGGGACCCGAAATATTCAGCTCCGCAGCTACGGCATGTGCGATTTTTCGGATTTGGCGAACCGTTTCCAGATAGAGTTTCTGAGCTGGGAAAACAATAGTCGCATCACCCGAGTGAACGCCTGCAAATTCGACATGCTCACTGATGGCGTAAGCTTTGATCTCTCCGTGCTGAGCTACGGCATCGATCTCGATCTCTTTGGCACGTTCGATAAATTCGGTGACCACGACGGGGTGTTCTTTGCTCACTTCCGTTGCGAGGTCCAGATAGCGGGCCAGTTCGTCGCGATCGGTGACCACATGCATGGCGGCCCCCGAAAGAACGTACGATGGCCGAATCAATACGGGAAGTCCCACTTCATCCACAAATTCATAGATATCTTCCAGACTCGACAACTCCTTCCATCGCGGCTGGTCAATTCCGAGAGCATCGCACATTTGGGAGAACTTTTGCCGGTCTTCGGCACGGTCGATCGATTCGGCCGGGGTACCGAGTATGTTGACCCCCTGTTCGTAAAGACGAATGGCAAGGTTGTTCGGTATTTGACCACCGGTCGATACGATCACCCCTTTCGGACTTTCCATCTCCACGATATCCATTACTCGCTCAAACGACAGTTCATCGAAATATAGCCGGTCGCAGATGTCGTAATCGGTGGAAACCGTTTCCGGGTTGTAATTGCTCATTACCGAACGGTAGCCCATTTTCTGGATCGTTTTCAGTGCGCTGACTCCGCACCAGTCGAATTCCACGCTGCTGCCGATGCGGTAGGCTCCCGAACCGAGCACGATGACAGAACGGCCGTCGTGTTCGAAAACAATGTCGTTTTCAGCCCCGTTATAAGTAATATAAAGGTAATTCGTTTGTGCCGGATATTCCCCGGCAAGGGTATCGATCTGTTTGACACAGGGAACAATACCCAAGGCCTTGCGTCTGGCTCGTGCAAGAAGCATTTTTTCGTTGGCCGTACATGTCGTTTCGCGGATGGTCAGGTTTCCCATCTGAAAGTCCGAAAATCCCATCTGTTTGGCTTTCCGAAACAGGTCTGTCGGGACATCTTGAATGTCTTCGTATGCCGTCAGTTCATGTTTCATTTGATGGATATTGAGCAGCCGGGCGAGAAACCAACGGTCGATTTTCGTGATGTCGTGGATCCGGTCGATGGTGTATCCTTCTTCGAAGGCTTTGGCAATAGCGAAGATACGTTTGTCCGAGGGGTTCTTCAACTCTTCGTCGATGTCCGGAATCCGTACATGGTTGCCTACAAATCCGTGCATACCCTGTCCCACCATTCGTAACCCCTTTTGGATGGCTTCTTCGAAGGTCCGACCGATGGACATGATTTCGCCGACACTCTTCATCGACGACCCGATCAGTTTCGACACCCCATCGAATTTGCCCAGGTCCCAACGCGGAATTTTACATACTACATAGTCCAGTGCCGGTTCGAAGCATGCCGTAGTTACTTTTGTTACCGAGTTTTTGATCTCGTGCAGACCGTAACCGAGACCCAGTTTGGCGGCTACGAATGCCAAAGGGTAACCCGTAGCTTTCGATGCGAGTGCGCTCGAACGGGACAGTCGTGCGTTGACCTCGATCACCCGGTAGTCTTCCGAATCGGGGTCGAGTGCATACTGTACGTTGCATTCACCTACGATGCCGATGTGGCGGATGATCCGTATGGCAATGGCGCGCAACTTATGGTATTCGGTGTTGCTGAGGGTCTGGGACGGTGCCACCACGACGCTTTCGCCCGTATGGATACCGAGCGGGTCGAAATTCTCCATGTTACAGACCGTGATACAATTGTCGTAACAGTCGCGTACCACCTCGTATTCCACCTCTTTCCACCCCTTGAGAGACTCTTCGATCAGGATTTGGGGCGAGTAGGAAAATGCGCTGGAAGCTAGTCGTTCCAACTCCTCCATGTTCGAACAGAACCCGGAACCGAGACCTCCGAGCGTATAGGCTGCACGCACGATGATCGGAAATCCCAACTCTTCGACAGCGGCCCGGGCTTGTTCCATGTTGTCGGCAGCGATGCTGCGCGGTGTTTTTACCCCTATTTCGCGGAGTTTCCCGGCAAAGATCTCACGGTCTTCCGTATCGATAATCGCTTGTACGGGTGTCCCCAGTACTTCTACACCATATTTGTCCAGTATCCCCTGACGATAGAGTGCAACGCCGCAGTTCAAAGCGGTTTGCCCGCCGAATGAAAGCAGAATGCCGTCGGGACGCTCTTTACGAATCACTTCTTCGACAAATTCCGGCGTGACGGGCAGATAATAGATCTTGTCTGCAATTCCTTCGGAGGTTTGTACCGTGGCAATGTTGGGATTGATAAGTACGGTATATTTACCCTCTTCGCGCATGGCCTTCAATGCCTGCGAACCTGAGTAGTCGAACTCGCCCGCCTCTCCGATTTTCAACGCTCCGGAGCCGAGCAGCAACACTTTATTGATCTCTTTTTTCATGATGGTCGTTTCATGTCGTAAAGGGTGAATTATTTCCCGTCCCGCCGGGCAGAGATGTGGTCGATGAAAATGTCGAACAGGTATTCCGTGTCGACCGGACCGCTGGATGCTTCCGGATGGAATTGTGCCGAGAAGAAGGGTTTGCTCCGATGGCGAATCCCTTCGTTGGTCCCGTCGTTCACATTGATGAAAAGGGTTTCCCAGTCGGAAGGCAGCGTGGAGTCATCGATGGCGAATCCGTGATTTTGCGATGTGATGTAGCATCGGGTTCCTCCCGGTTGCATGACCGGTTGGTTGTGACTCCGATGTCCGTATTTGAGCTTGTAGGTGTTGGCTCCGGCTGCACGTGCCATGAGTTGATTCCCAAGGCAGATTCCCATAATCGGAGTATCGCCTTTCAGGGCCTGGGCTATGTGGGCGATGGTCGTTTCACAGCGAGCCGGGTCTCCCGGTCCATTGGAAAGAAAAATGCCGTCGCAGGTCTCGCGGTTGAAATCATAATCCCACGGAACACGAATCACCGTCACGTCCCGTCGAAGCAGACATCGCAGAATATTGTATTTAACGCCGCAATCCACCAGCACCACCTTGTATTTGCCATTCCCGTATTGTTTCACCTCTTTCGTCGAAACTTCTGCCACGAGATTGTGCTGATTGGGGTCGTAGAATGGAATGCTTTGGCCGTCGAATTCGATTTTGCCGAGCATGGAGCCCTTCTCTCTCAACTTTTTGGTTAAGGCACGCGTATCGATACCGAAAAGTCCGGGAACCTGTTGTTCGCAAAGCCATTGACCGAGGCTTTTTTGTGAATTCCAGTGGCTGTAGGCAAACGAGTAGTCCGAAATGACCAGTGCGGAGCAATGGATCCTGTCGGATTCGAAATATTTCGAGATACCGTTCTCTTCGTCATCGAAAGGAACCCCATAGTTCCCGATCATGGGGTAGGTAGGAACAAGAATCTGCCCTTTGTAGGAAGGGTCCGTAAGACTTTCCGGGTACCCGGTCATTGC
>CASDWR010000206.1 GCA_949284665.1 uncultured Rikenellaceae bacterium
ATCAAAGGAGGGCCCACTCTATATAGGCTGCGAGGTTATTCCGTACTCCCTGTTCTCCGTTCATTAAGCCATCGGAGCAATAAGGTCTTCAACTCGGAACGGTAGGCCGCATCGAGTTTGTCGGGTTCCGTAATGAACCCCCATCCATGGCCCCCTTTCGGGAAGATATGCAATTCTGCCGTTACACCGCATCGGCGGAGAGCATCGAAAAAAAGCATGCTGTTTTGAGGCGAGACTGTTTTATCATCCGTACAATGTACCAGAAAGGTGGGAGGAGTCTGCGGTGTTACCCATCGTTCATTCGAATATCGATTCACTTGATCCGCATCGAACCTTTCGCCAAGCAAACGCACACGACTTCCCCGGTGCATGTTGCCATCATCGAACGTAATGACCGGATAGACGAGAATGGAAAAATCGGGACGGTTTACCGAATCCGTAAAATGGGTGGTAGCCGTTGCCGCCAGATGCCCTCCGGCCGAGCACCCCATAATTCCCACCTGATGAGGATCGATTCCCCATTCCGAAGCATGTGAACGGACGATCGTCAATGCTGTTTGAGCGTCCTTCAGGGGAATTTCAGAATGACCGTTCGGTAATCGGTAGCGCAAAACCGCCACCGCAATTCCTTCTTCGTTCAACCATTGAGCGAACGCTACACCTTCTGCCCGCTCAGCCAAATGGGAATAGCCGCCCCCGGGGCAAACGACGATAGCCTGTCCCGTCGGATTCGAATCACGTTCCGGCAGATAAACGAACAAACGTGGGACACTCACATTTTTCACTCTCCCGTCAGCATCGAAAACCTCCGGTCCGGACAATCCGTTACTCTCTTGCGGGCCCTCCGGATAAAGCAAAATCTCGATCGGAGTCCCGGCACGCAACACGCCGAAACTCAACAACGCGAAAAAAACAGCGGCAACATGTTTTGTCCTCATAATTTTCGATTTAATTTGTTTTTAACGTTTCTGTTTCATCTTACAATAATACGCATTATTTATGGAACAGACGGATACCCGTGTCATTTTTTCACACCGATTTCCGTATATACCCCCCGGCACGAAAAACTTTTCAAGCATTTTTTCCTTAAAAAGACTATCTTTGCCGACAAACTCCAACACATAAAATTAAAATCATGAATCTGCGCATCATTTCTTTCTGCCTCCCGATTGCTCTGTTTTCAATCGTGTCATGCAACCACAAAATACGTATCGAAGGAAGTGTCATCGACACCTCTTCCACCCATGTCGTCGTAGTAACCGATTCAGGCGACACGTTACATATCGAGACCCCGGGCAAAAATACCACGTCAACCCCTGAAGCAGTAATCGGTGACCATATCGCTGTTACATGTTCTCCGCTCAGCAACGCAACCGATTCGCAACTTCATGCCGAACAATTGACGGTCCTCACACCTGCGCCATCACGTCTCATTTGCGGGACCTGGCTCGAACCAATCCCCGGGCAACGGGGTCAAATACAAGGATTCCGCTTGAAAGAGGGTGGCGACGCCATCTCGATCAACATGGCCACGCTGCCCATCCAGCAATGGAGTATCGAAGGCAGTAAATTAACGCTCAAAGGCCAAAGCATAGGGAACGGCATCACCATCGATTTTGAAGACGACTATGAGATACAAAAAATCGATGCGGATTCACTGGTAATCGTTTCCGATAACGGCCGGACTTGGAAACTCGGCCGTGCCGAGTAACCGACACTTCCCCTTTCCGATCGCATCTTTCATTCGAAAGGATCTCCTGCTGCGACTCTTTTCAGGACATCGTTCGAGAACCATTGCTCAATACGGTCGGGCATATCATTCCTGTATCCATGCGACAGCATTCCCGTTTTCCCGGCATCGTTCACAAGTTGTCGGAACAATTGCCAACGTATAGCGGAAAGCAATGAATTCTCGATCCAATAAAGATAGACAGTCCCTGGAGAAACCCGTTCCATTTTTTTCATCTTCAAGTATAGCCCCAATCCATCAGACACGTCGTGCCACAAATCGACAAAGGCATAATCATACATCTCTTTTGCCATTTGCCACCGGACATACTCGAAAGCATCGCCGATAACAATCCGTACTTTCCTCCCGTGATTGAATTGCGGCAGAATATATGTCCTGAAAATCGCCACGGCATCCTTGTCCCGCTCCACGACGGTCACTTCTTCCACATCGTCCTTCTCCGATACCATAAATGTAAAATACCCGATGCCGAGACCGAACACAACCACACGTCCACGTACCGCTTCGATTGCCGGACGCATGGTCTCTACCTCGTTGGTTTTAACCGACATCCATTCTCTGCCTTCCTCATAAATCACCGGAAACCGAAACGACTCTTCGAAAAAACCGATGCAGGGAATCTCCCGGAAGTTCTCCTTCACCGACAGATCGCCACACACGAACGCCTCGTACGGCGAATACCTTTCGTGCGACAGTCGCCATCTGCCGGTTTCCGTTTCAGGGATCACCATATTCCGATAAAAAGGATCGGAACGATATATCTCGGGATCGAGTCTGTGTACAGCCGGCAGGAAATAGTCGCGTGTCATGTTTCGATCCTCAATCCGTACATCGGGATCGAGTCCGCACGCTGCACCGAGTAAAATCGCGAAGGCCTCCTCGGCTTCGAATCCGTATCGATCGATCAACTTCGCCATCATACGTCGATTGATGAAACGGGGAGTTCGACCGATGTATTCGGCCAACAAACTCACCACACGGTTATTCGTCTCCCCGACAGCCATCAGTTGTGCCAATCGCAATATCTCCCGCTCATTCAAACACACTTTCATACTCTCCCCTGTCACTTCTTTTTTCACGATCCGTCTATTCTTCTTTCTTAAACTTCTTACGGTATACGAATCGCCACCCGCATATCCGCAATGCCACCCTTTTTCGATCGCTCTCCCGACGACGCTTTCCGTCTGCATCAGACAGGATCGTATCATGATTTACCCTCCCCTCCAGATCGACGCAGGGTCCAATACTCCATCAGGAGTTTACGAAAAAGAGTGTGCCACACTATTTGTGCGATGCACACCCTTTTTGAATTTCGATCCGATTCGATACGCGATATCCCCCCCCTCTCCGTGCTCCCGGTTCCAGTGGGAGGAGAACTACAACTCGTCGAAAACACACTTGCCGCAGCACGAATCCTACCTTGCAATTCGCAGGCACTATCAATGACCGTCACACTTTCCCGATCGGTTCGGAGCAAATGCCCCTGCCGCGACATTCAGATTCCCTTTTTCTTTACCCCGAATACGAACTGAGAACTGATCTCCTTATAGTTGTGTACCCTTTCAATGACATCGGCGAAGCAATCGGCCACACTCAACACCGTAAACTTCGACAAATCCTTGTCCTGTCGCAACGGAATCGTATCGGTCACAATCACCTCTTCCAAAGCGCTGGCGTTGATTCGTTCATATGCCTCCCCCGAAAGCACCGGATGGGTTATAACGGCACGCACACTCCGTGCACCCTTGTCCATGAACATATTGGCCGCCTTGGTAATCGTACCGGCGGTATCGATCATGTCGTCCAGCAAAAGGATATTTCTGTTCTCAACCTCTCCGATCGCCGTCATGGTTCCCACCACATTCGGACGTTCACGGTGTTTGTGACAAATGATCAGCGGAACGTTCAAATATGAAGCATAACTGTTGGCTCGTTTCGCCCCCCCGATATCAGGTGTGGCAACTGACAGATTATCCAGATTCATGTTGTTGATATAGGGGACGAAAACCCGGCTCGCATAGATGTGATCAACCGGGATATCGAAAAATCCCTGAATCTGATCCGCATGCATATCCATGGTAATAACCCGGTCCACGCCGGCCGCCACGAGCAAATTTGCCACAAGCTTCGCACCGATCGAAACCCTCGGACGGTCTTTCCGATCCTGCCGTGCCCATCCGAAATAGGGTATTACGGCGATCACTTTGTATGCCGAAGCACGACGAGCCGCATCGATAATCAACAACAACTCCATCAAGGTTTCTGCAGGGGGTGGCGTGGACTGTACGATGAAAACCGTACACCCACGAATACTTTCGTTGAATGCAGGTTGAAACTCTCCATCACTGAATTGGCTGATCGTCAAATCTCCAAGTTCGCCACCATAACAATCGGCTATCTTCTCGGCCAGCACATGAGAACCGCGACCGGCAAAGATCTTAAGTTTATGTATCGCCATTATAACAGGGTTAGATGATTTTTTAATTATAATACAAAATTAGAACTATTCGATCGATTTTATCGTTTCCGAGCAACAATTTATCAACAACTTTTCAACCGCAACCACACCCTTTCAATGCCTCCTCGACAAAATCGAGCATTTGGTCTCGCCCTAATCCCGTCACCGAAGAGGTGAGAAAGATCGGAGGCAACTCTTCCCACCATCGCAACAATACTTTCTTGTAAAAAGCTATGTTCGAGGCAGTACGATCGTCAGATTGTTTATCGCATTTGGTAAAAACGATTCCGAACGGCACACCTTTTTCCCCAAGCATGTTTATGAAATCGAGATCGATTTGCATCGGTTCATGACGCGAATCGACCAACACAAAGAGAAAATACATCTTTTCGGAACGGGTCACATAGTCGATAATCATACTCGCAAACTCTCGTCTCGAACCTTTCGACACACGAGCATAGCCGTATCCGGGAAGATCAACCATGTACCACCGACCATTAACAAGGAAGTGATTGATCAAACGAGTCTTGCCGGGCGTACCCGACACCTTCGCCAATCCGTTACAAGCGGCAAGCATGTTGATAAGCGACGACTTGCCGACATTGCTCCGGCCGATGAACGCGAACTCGGCGATACCGTCTTGCGGAATCTGACTCGACTTCGCACTGCTGAATTTGAACTCGGCCGACGTAATCTTCATACGAAAAGGTCTTTTCGTTTCGCCTGCAAAAATAGTTTTTTTTTCGATACGGACCACCGTTCATTCTTGAACCGGAGAAAAAAATGGAGGAGGGATATCCCGGCAGACACCGGACACCCCTCAGTGCTTTTCAGTGCCTTACTGAGCAAACCGTCACTTCGCCATACGGGTCAACCCTCTGCCTTCATTTATCAACAATGTAAGCATTGTCGATAAAAGCCACCTTCACCCCCGTCACACAACAAGTCCCCTCTTTTCTCGTCCCAGAAAGCATGATTGATATCGGGATCTTCTTCCTTTACTTTATGGGACATCTTTGTGTGAAGAACGGAAGCCCTGAATCTCCCACGTCGACACACTGCCTCCCGTTGCACTTCTCCATAGAGATCAATCTGCCGACCCCTTCTTCAACCTCTTCAAGACCGGTTCTCTGATTGCAAGAGACGATACTCAACCCTCACATATGTCGGTTACGCTTAAAACGTCAAGGTATTTTTCCACAACATACAACGATCAATTCAAAATCCTGTTTATGTAAGTGGCATATTCGGATGCTGTCATCAGACCGAGTTCGTCGAAATCATCTTCTTCAAACTGGCATATTTCCCCGAAGACCACCCATGTTTCTAACGGAAAGATATTTAATAATAGCGGCTCATCATCCAAATCATAATTATAGGCATATAGCACACCATCAACCGGCATAAGTATTTCTCCTGCGGAGTGAGTTGTTTCGATGTCTGCTATTGCGGTTCCTCTTAAAAATCCACCCAAACCTTTCGACCCTACATATAATACGGTTCCCTGCAACTCGTAGTTAACATAAAAATCGGTTACGCCTATTCTATCGCCAGCATCCCCATTACCTGTCTGAATCCATACATGATATATCGAGTACAACCGATCATTAGGGATTTCATATGTCACAACCGATGTATTCTGCTCTGAATTCATCGGAAGAGTAATTTCAAGTCCATCGGCCTTTCGCCGGACAGCCATTCCATCATTATAAGTATAAACTTCATTCACCTTCAACGCTTCTATACTTAAAACATCCGGGTCATTAGCGCCGGGAACTTGCCCTTGTAAAGAGGTGCAGTCTATCTTTTGCCTCTGAATATTGACG
>CASDWR010000207.1 GCA_949284665.1 uncultured Rikenellaceae bacterium
TACGGTCTGGACGCAATCGACCAATCCACCATTTATAAATTCGATCTGGACCTCGATTGAAAACACATCCCCGCATCGGTTCCCATAACACGAAGAAAAACTCATGAAAACCATGATGAAACGAAATATCGGATTCTTGATTGTTATTTTGCTTGCTGGGATCTCGCTTTGTTCCTGCAATCGTTACAAGTTGCGTCATAAGTTGACGCTGATGCAAGGACAAACCGTATCCATACCACAGAATCTTCAACCCGTTTATCAAGGTCAAGATACCCTCTTCAATCTGAATGAAAACGCACTTACACGATTGATCATATATTACGATTCGGTAGGATGTGCTTCCTGTCGTGTCAATCGTCTGGCCACTTGGGACGGAATCGTACTCCTCTCCAAAGCCTATCGGGGAAATTTCGAGCCAATATTTATTTTTGCACCAGGGAAAGCGAAAATAAAAGACTTGAAAATAGCTTTGGAGGGGAGTTTCTTTGAATATCCGGTTTGGATCGATACAGCCTCTCTCTTCCTGAAACAGAATCCTTTCATCCCTGCCGACGACGACAGATTCCACACGTTCCTGCTCGACAAGTCAAATCGTGTCGTACTGGTAGGAGACCCCGTATCCAACGAAAAACTCCACGATATCTGTTTGTCAACCATAAAGGAAATCATCGAAAACCAGGGATACATACCGGAATCGGTAAAATAATTTTCGAATAAATATACAATACAGCCTATTGTTATTTACCGACCGGCAAGCGGAAAGTCTCGATTCCGTTTGTCGGTTATTTTTATCTCTCTGTTCACAAAAACATCCCTCTCCGGACGAGGAACGGCGGGTCAAAAACACTCTCCCTTCAATCGGATAAGACGGAAATAAAAAGATGATCCGCCGCACGATCAATCACCACTTCGCATTTCCAAACGTTCGATCTCCGATCTGTCGAAATCCCATCGATCCTGCATGTCACTCAAATGGAACGAGAGACAGAGACAGCACCCCCGTTCTCTCGTCGGTAACTCAACTCGGATCATCATCGCCCGGAAATGATATGACAACGTACGATCGCAATACTTCGCCTGAATCAGAGGAAAACCTGTTCCCCATCCTGACAATAGAAAATCCACTCTTCGTTTCCTTTGGTGTAGTCACGTAACCAGAATATCGCATTCGTCGGCGCATTCTCGTACCGAAGCTCCGAACCATCGGCAACCCTTCTGCCCAGAGAAACCCAATGATCGGGCCCGGCATAATAAAAAAGCTCGTAATCATCGCCTGCCCAAACATAATTGTCATCATTTTGAGGCATAAAGGTAAATCGTTTTACCTGCCGTGGATGACCGAAATCAATAATGATTGCATCGCCGTTGCGATCGGAACGAAAATAGGTCACAGCCACCCTGTCTTTGATCAATGGCAAACGTTTGGTCGCCGTTGCCGACAAAGGACGTTCACCAAACACCGAAAACGCCAGGGAATCAAGACCAAGACTGTCGGCATAAAAATAAAGTTCAGCAACCGATACCGGCGACCGATCCGATGCCCGCCACCGCCAATACCGATATGGCTTCGGATCAGGAAAATAAACATCGTTATAAATCGTTCGAATCGAATCTTTTATTTCGTACAACCGAACCGCATCGCTGAAATCACGCCGATTGGCTCCTTCAATCGTCGTACCGAGTACGTAATTCAATGAACGGTAAATATAACTCTTCATAGGGTATTTCCGCGTCAGTCGCACCGTCCGGCGGGTTACGGTATCCGGATGGAAAAAGTGCTGCTTCCCATCCCGCAGCATAAACGGATAACCAATCGCATGATAACCGTACTCACTGATCGACATCGGTTGATAGATCACATCTTCCTCCACATAACGAAACACTCCCTTGCCGTTGGCAAACTTCGTAATCGCCACCGGCTCCCATCCCCTGCTGTTGAAAACACCCAGATAAAGGTAAGGAGTTTCCACCTGCTTCCGACTCGCTTCAATCGTCACCCGATTGTCATCGAAATAATCGCGACTCACATCCCGGATAAAGGGGTTGCGAAACAGAGAAGGAACACTGTTCATCTCATCGTATACACCCGCAATGATGGGCGGTTGCACACCATAACAGTAACGATACACCCGACCCTTTTTACGAATGTCACCCCCTCCTCGTTCGATCCGGTTCTCATTGAAAATAAAATGGACACTCCGTCCCGTAGTATCGATCAGGGCATTCCACATGTGGTGGCTGCGCCGTACGGGCGATGCCTGATAAAAATCGATCGCTACCGGAATTCCCAAAGCCCGAAACGCATAACAGGCCTTGTCGCAAGCATCCCGACATGTCCCTGCCGGATCATCCAACAACTCAAATGCGCCCATGTTGGGTCGAGGCAAAACCTCTCCGTTCCCAACAAAACCCTCACTCCTCATCGCGTCGGCCACCAATCGCGCAGCCTCGACCACATCCGTCCCGTGGAACAGCGAATCGAGTACCGGGGCATAACGTTCATAATAGACCGACTGCCATGCTTCCAACGGTTCGTTCCCTACTCGGTAAGGTAATACATATTCACAAAAATCATCGAAAGTGTAATATTGCTTCCATGGACGGCTCTCCCATACCGCGAATGCATGATCGATATGGGAAATCAGATAATCGGCCGTAATCACACGGGCATCGAACACCTTTTCCAACTCTGTCTGAAGATCGTGTTGCTTCAACCAGCGGTTGAATTCGGCACGCGTTGCGATAAAATTTCTTCGCCGCTCCTTGAGCGAATCGAGCAAAGGACCCCGAACCGAATAATAGACCGGCATGTTCTCAATCAAAAACCGGGCTGCCCGCAGTTTCTCGGGTTCCCCACCGTAATGTTGAAGTACCCGCTCCAACTCCGAACGATTCCCCCCGGCAAATTCAAGCGCATATTCGAGATACGCATCATGGTCGTAATGGGCATCGTCGCATGAAAAAAATGACAAAACCAGAAACAAAATACCCGAAATCGCTAATCGTCTCATAACCTTTCTATTTCATCACATAATAACAGTAAAAGTAACGGATTCGGACAATTTTTGCAACCATTCCGATCAATAAGTATGCTTAAAAGAATGTAACGACTGCGTAAAATGTATTCCGAACGTAAGATTTTCTTCAATGGTTTGGAGTTTCGGTAA
>CASDWR010000208.1 GCA_949284665.1 uncultured Rikenellaceae bacterium
CAACCCAGTGCTGTCAACTTCCTTCGGGACAGGTCTGCCGAACGGATGATTTTTCATCTTTGAAGGATTCCGGTCTCGATTGTCCTTTTCCGCCGTAGCCCTCTTATCGGTTTTTCTACCACTCTCAGGCATCTGTCCATCCCCCGGCAACAACGATCCGAAACATACCGTTGCGAAAAGATCTTTCTTCAGACAGAATCTCGATGGATCTATCGGCAGAGAGTTTTTTCTCCTTCATAAAAAAGAGGGCTGAACTCCTTTAACAAGGAGTTCAGCCCTTCGCTTCATCCAAACATCGGAGTTTACTTCAACGCTGCATGAGCGGCCGCCAACCGTGCGATAGGCACGCGGAAAGGCGAACATGAGACATAATTCAATCCGGCAAAGTGACAGAATTCTACGGAACTCGGTTCACCGCCGTGTTCACCACAAATACCGCACTTGAGTTCGGGACGGGTACTGCGTCCTTTGAAAACAGCCTCCTTGATAAGTTGTCCCACACCGTTGCGGTCCAGAATCTGGAACGGATCGGCCTTCAGAATCCCTTTCTCCAAATAAACGGGAAGGAATTTGGCAATATCATCGCGCGAAAATCCGAGTGTCATCTGTGTCAGGTCGTTCGTACCGAACGAGAAGAACTGGGCCACCTCGGCAATTTGGTTGGCCGTTACCGCTGCACGCGGAACCTCGATCATCGTTCCCACCATGTAGTCGATCCGGTCGTTACGCTCGGCAAACACCTGCTCCGCCACATTGTCGATAATCCCTTTCTGGTAACGCAACTCCTTATGATTACCCACCAACGGAACCATGATTTCCACATTCACGGGAATTCCCGTAGCACGAACGTTCATTGCCGCTTCGATAATTGCGCGAGCCTGCATCTCGGTAATCTCGGGATAAGTATTTCCCAAGCGGCAGCCGCGATGCCCCAACATCGGGTTTACTTCACTCAACGCCTCGACCTTAGTCTTGATTTTCTCAAAGCCAACCCCCATCTCATTTGCGAGTTCCCGCTGTTCCTTTTCGAAATGAGGGACGAATTCGTGCAAGGGGGGATCAAGCAACCGCACAGTTACAGGATAACCGTTCATCACCTTGAACAACCCTTCGAAGTCGCCGCGCTGCATCGGGAGCAATTTTGCCAGAGCTACACGACGCCCAGCTTCGTCATCCGCAAGAATCATCTCACGAACCGCCTTGATACGATCACCTTCGAAGAACATGTGTTCCGTACGGCAAAGACCGATCCCCTGTGCCCCGAAAGCAAACGCCTGTTCCGCATCTTTCGGAGTGTCGGCATTGGCCCTTACTTTCAATGTAGCATACTTGCTGGTCAATTCCATCAATTTACCGAAATCACCGCTCAAATCAGCTGCCTTGGTCGCCACCTGACCGAGATAGACATCTCCTGTCGAGCCATTGAGCGAGATCCAGTCGCCTTCCTTGATTTTGTAGTCGCCTACCTCGATCGTACGACTCTTATAATCGATTTTCAATTCTCCAGCTCCCGAAACACAACATTTTCCCATACCGCGGGCCACAACGGCAGCATGCGAAGTCATACCACCGCGGGCCGTCAAGATACCGGCGGCATCGAGCATTCCCTTCAAATCTTCGGGCGAGGTTTCGATACGCACCAATACTGCTTTCGTCCCGGTCTCGGCGAGTACTTTTTCTGCATCCTCGGCAAAAAATACGACCGGACCTGTCGCTGCTCCAGGAGAAGCAGGTAGACCCTTGACTATCACTTTGGCACTCTTGACCGCCTCCTTGTCGAATACCGGATGCAACAATTCATCGAGTTTGGCCGGTTCACAACGCAATACGGCGGTCTTTTCATCGATCAATCCTTCGGCCAACATATCCATGGCTATCTTTACCATGGCTGCTCCGGTCCGTTTCCCATTTCGGGTCTGAAGCATCCACAACTTACCATCCTGAATGGTGAACTCCATGTCCTGCATGTCGGTGAAATACTTCTCCAAACGGCTTTGAATATCATTCAATTCCTCGTACACCGCAGGCATCAACTCTTCCAGCGAGGGATACTTGGTCGCACGCTCTTCTTCGCTTATATTCTGAGCCTTGGCCCAACGGCGCGAACCTTCGGCCGTAATTTGCTGCGGAGTCCGGATGCCGGCGACCACATCTTCACCCTGTGCATTCACCAGATACTCTCCGTTGAAAATATTCTCTCCGGTAGCCGCATCACGTGAGAAAGCGACTCCGGTGGCCGAGTTGTCTCCCATGTTGCCGAAAACCATGGCCTGTACATTCACTGCTGTACCCCACTCGGCCGGGATATTATTGAGTTTGCGATAGAGAATGGCCCGATCGTTCATCCAACTTTGGAATACGGCACAAATGGCACCCCAAAGCTGATCCCACGGATCGACCGGAAAATCTTCGCCTGTCTGTTTCTTGACGGCTGCCTTGAACCGTTTCACCAATTCTTTGAGGTCGTCAGCAGTCAGATCGGTGTCGTTCTTAACACCACGAGCATGTTTCATCTCGTCGATAATCTCCTCAAACGGATCGTGATCTTCCTTGCTGGCCGGCTTCATGCCCAATACGACATCCCCATACATCTGGACGAAACGACGATAAGAATCCCATGCGAAACGAGGATTGCCTGTCCGTTTCGCAACGGCTTCCACCGCGCGGTCGTTGAGACCCAAATTGAGAATCGTGTCCATCATACCCGGCATGGAAGCGCGCGCACCCGAACGGACCGAAACCAACAACGGCATCGTATCGCTGCCGAACTTCATTCCTGTCAGTTTTTCGATCCCCTTGACCGCCGCTTCCACATCAGGGCGGATCAATTCCATCACCTTTTCACGACCATGCTGATAATACTCCGTACACACTTCGGTCGTGATAGTAAATCCCGGAGGAACCGGAATACCGATCAGATTCATCTCGGCCAGATTGGCTCCCTTGCCGCCGAGCAACTCTCTCATTTTACCATTACCTTCGGCTTTCTTGTCCCCGAAAGTATAGACTCTTTTTACTTTTGACATAGATTTATAGTAGGAATATGTGTATTGTTGTTCTAAGGGTCTCAAAGCGCGCGAATTTATGAAAATCATTCTGATTTTCCAAACATTAGCGGTATAAAATTACAAAAACAGGCAAATGATCGCTGTACCCGTCCACAAAACGACCGGCCCGAAAACTTCTCTTCGGATAACCGACCCATTTCGCATTTTCACTCCGGACCGTTGAATCGTATCCTACGAGCATATAGTCACGGATAAAAACACCGGCTTTCATATACCGGCATCGTTCCCGGGCAAAAAACGCCTCGGAAAGCAAAATATTGTCGGGAAGTTGCCATCGTCCCCGATAAGCATACGAGCCGCCCATCCGAAACGATTCCTCAATCGGATGACGATAATGATCGCCATAGAGACTCCCTCGAGCCAGCAATGTGCGGAAAGGCGGTTCTGACGGATCGCTGTTAAAGTCACCCATCAACACGATCCTTGCGGCCGTATCGGCCCGGACAAGAGAATCGGCGAAACGGCATAGTGTCGCCATTGCACGATGGCGCACACCTCGGGAATTCCATCTTGACGGAAGATGAAAAGCAAGCAGATCGCAACGCTCCCCGCATAATGTCCCTCGTACATAGAGAAATTCCCGGGAACTGCCCGACGGCACAAGTCGAATCTGTTCCGGGAAAAAACGATCACCTTTATAAAGCAATGCCACATCCATACCGCGTCGATCGGATGAGGTCCGGTGGATATAACAGTAATCGGTCGACAAAACGGTCACCAGATCTCTCACGACCGTCTCATTCTCCACCTCAGCCAAGGCAATCACATCAACCCCCATATCATCGATTACCCGGGCGATGTTCGTAATTTTGGCACCATAACGAGCCGTATTCCATTCATACTGTCCGGAAGGTGTATATTCGGAATCATCGTAGAATGGACTTGGGATTGTATCGTAAAGGTTTTCGACGTTGTAAAAAGCGAACGATACGGGAACCTGTGCCATGGATGCAAATGTTACACATAACAAGATTGCGTACAAAACCGTTTTTTTCATTTCATTCTACAACTTGTTTACAACAATTTCTCACGAAGGAATCCGTCCCGGACGGAGAGTGACAACGACTCCTTCGTCGCAGGTCCGGCCGAACCGTACCATCCGACTCCCCCACAAAAGCACATAAAAGGAATTCGGATATCATAAAAAAGACCGGGACGACTATTTATCATTGCTCATTTCCCATTGCCGCATGCTGCAACAAACCCGATTCTCTGCATCCCCCCATCGCATCCGTATCCGTACAAAGAGACGAATTCCGTTCTCCGATATGGCAATCCGGTTCATTACTGCGATGATCCGATCGACACGAATCTGCGAGAGGGCCTATGATTTCCAAAGGACAATTTTTTCCGATCGTTCAACGTAATCTTTCCCCATTCGATCCTTTACGGAACATGCCGGATATTGATAAGATCCGGCATGTTCCACTATTTCTGGATATATGTATTGTTCTGTCGTTTCCGTAAATCGGAATTGCGACAGCGGCCCGTATCACCTCTATCGAAGCATGATCTCGCTCGAACCGATTCTGTAACCATCCATATAAATCTCCACCTGATAGGTCCCGCTGGTGATTCCACCCCCGTTATAGTAAATACCGACACTCAGGTCCTGATTCTGATAGTCAACCTCACGTGCTGCGGAATAGGTAATCATGTCGCCTTCAAAATCGAACACCTCACCCGACTCGTTGGCCATCACATATCCATCCGGGCCGATGATCCGTACGTAAATGGTTCTCGGACCCGGCATTGTGAGTTCGTTTGCGGAAAGGACGAAATCCACCCGCAAGCGTTCGGCCCGACTCGCCCGAGTCACTTCGCGATCACTGCTGTTGAGTGCCGTAAGCGAGATGTCGCGGGCTTTGACAATCGAACCGACCCGAACTTTATTCTGAAGTTCGCTTGCCGTCTCCTCGGCCGCATCGGCACGTAGACGTTCGCTGGTAACCTGTTTCCGAATCGTCACATTCTCTTTGGCCAAAGCCTGATTGAGCGTATTAAGCGAGTCTATCTGATGTACAAGGCGTTTCGTCACGGAACGCAATGTCCCTAACTCTTTCTCATACTTGCGGATCGTGGCGCGATTTACCGAACGTTCGTTCTGCAACCGTGTCAACAACGAGTCGGCACGACCCCGTTCCACCGTCAAACGATAGGTAATGGTATCATTTGCCACCTTGATGTTGTCGATGTCGGTAATCAGATTGCTGATCCGGTTTGTCAGTGTATCGCGTTCGATCTTAAAGTCTTTCCGCATCTGGCTTACATGCCGGAAATATTGAAACGATAAGGCTCCCAATATCACGATCAACAGCAGGATCATGATCTTGTATCCTTTTATCGATTTGTCGGAGACTTTACCCTCTTCCTTTTCATTATTCTCTTTCATAGGCTGTCCGTTTTACGTTGGCTACGTACAAAGATAATACAAATTTATTGCAAAACACCATCTTCGGGATATTTTAGATTTTTATACGACTCGAGTCTGGCACGGATACTCCCGACCCGGATGGGCGACTCGACATAAACGGGCACCTTGTTACGATCGTTCGACACCCAAAGGAAAAACTCGCTTCCGTCTTCAAAACCGGAACCCGAAGAGGTAACCAACTGACAGGAAAACTTGAGTGTGTTCAACTCTCCCAACCCGGGGATTTTCTTCTGTTCGGGTCCGAAATATTTGTAACGGATCTGCCGAACCGTATCTTCGAGCAGCAGATTCAGCACCCGTTCTTCACCAAGGGCAAACGTACCCATATCCGAAGACCTCAAGGTATAAAACAGCGCTACCCCATCCATACACCCCTCCACCAAGGCCATTTTCTTATGTGTGTCTTCAGGGAAGCGGTGGTTACGATACCGGCTTTGGACCATCATGTCGTCCCAATCGTAATTGAAATAGCTGGAAAAACGGTAATCTCCCTCACGGATATCGGCACTGGAGAGGATTGGCAAAAGTGTCTGACGACTGATCCATGTATTATAGGTGTCATCCAGTTTGTAGAACCACCGGAACATTCCCATCATCGTAGCATTCGCCCTGATTCGCAAAGTGGGAATTGAATTGACCGTTTCAGACGAAGTCTCCATCGTAACGATTCCCATTTCGGTATTCGGCCATAATTTCGCACGATAACTCACAATATATTTGAGTTCCTCGCCACTGCCATAAGCCAATCCGTCATCCGATTGCGCTTTCACGAAGATTGGATCGGCCGCCCACAGAAAAAACAGGAGAAACACCCTTTTCATCTTTATCATAATTTTACTGCTCGAAACGAATTTCTATGTTACTATACCCTATCAAAAAACGTCCTTGCGGGGATAAAATTATGAAATCATGCCGAAATCCGTATCGCCTGACGTCGAAAATCGATCTCTCAATTTTGCAAGAAGCAGATTTTCATGCTTTTCGAGTCTCGGATCCTCGGTCAAAACCTCCTCGGCCACTCGTCTCGACAGTTCCACAATGGCCGTATCTCGACTCAAGGAAGCGATTTTCAGATCGAAAGCCATGCCACTTTGTCGAGTACCATTTATATCTCCCGAACCCCGCAATTTAAGGTCAAGTTCCGAAAGGCGGAATCCATCGTTCGTCTCTACCATGGCATCAATCCGTGCCCGTGCCTCGCGGGAAAGTTTCTCACCGCTCATCAGGATACAATAGGATTGCTCGCTTCCACGCCCGACGCGTCCGCGGAGTTGATGAAGTTGCGACAGTCCGAACCGTTCGGCACTTTCTATCACCATCACCGTTGCATTGGGGACATCCACCCCCACTTCGATAACCGATGTGGCAACCATGATCTGGGTCTCACCGTTTTTGAATGCGCGCATCCCTTCCTCCTTCTCTTCGGCACTCATCCGCCCATGCACGGCCGACAGACAATATTTCGGCAATGGAAATTCTCGCGATATGGATTCGTATCCATCATACAAATCCTTGTAATCCATTTTTTCGGACTCCTTAATCAACGGATAGACCACATAAACCTGCCGGCCCGCCTCGATCTGCCGCTTCATAAAGCCATAAAGAGCCAACCGTTGCGAGTCGTAGAGGTGACGGGTGACGATAGGTTTGCGACCCGGCGGCAATTCGTCGATCACCGACACGTCCAGATCACCGTAAAGTGTCATCGCCAATGTTCGCGGGATAGGGGTAGCGGTCATTACGAGAATATGGGGAGGACGCATGTTTTTCGTCCACATCCGGGCACGCTGTTCAACACCGAAACGGTGCTGTTCGTCGATTACGACAAACCCCAGATTGGCAAACTGTACCCGCTCTTCGAGCAAAGCATGCGTACCGATGAGAATATCGATCTCTCCGGCAGCCAATCGATCAAGTATCTCACGTCGATCGCGCAGGCGGGTCGAACCGGTCAAGAGGGCGGCCTTGGCTTCGAGTCCATCAAGAAACCCCGTGATCGAGGCATAATGCTGTCCGGCCAGAATCTCCGTCGGGACCATCAAGCACGACTGGTATCCATTGTCGACAGCCAACAACATCGTCATCAAAGCCACCAGTGTTTTACCGCTGCCCACATCTCCCTGCAGCAACCGATTCATCTGGTGTCCGGTCGCCGTATCCTGCCGTATTTCCCGAATTACACGTTTCTGCGCCTGTGTCAACTCGAAAGGTAGTTTTTTGAAATAAAAATCATTGAAGTGCCGACCCACCCGGGGAAAAAGGAACCCGTCGTTTCTGGTGGTTCGGGTTGCCCTGCGGGAGAGAATTCCCAACTGTATTCCGAAAAGTTCCTCAAACTTGAGCCGGTATTCGGCCTGGCGAAGCGACTGGGGTGAACTGGGGAAATGGATATCATGGAGAGCTTCTCGCAATCCGACCAATCCGTTGGCCCGTCGAATTCTCTCGGGCAATGTTTCGGTGATCACCCCCTCCACCAACGGCCAGAGATTACAAACCAGGTTATATATTCCTTTTGTCCCCAATTGGTTTTCTGAAAGGGCTTCGGTCGTACTGTATACACCTTGCAACGCACCGTTGGGGCGGTTGACCATCCGTTCGACAAGTTCCATTTCCGGATGGACCATCGACAACCTGTTGCGAAAAAGAGTCGGACGACCGAAAACGATATAGTCCCGATCCGTCTCCAACCGCTTCTCGACCCATTTTATACCCTTGAACCAAAGCAATTCGGCCGTACCGCTCTCATCCGAAACATGCGCGATAAAACGCCGTTTGGCTCCTGCCCCCTGATAGGAAAAACCCTGTATCCGGACACGAATCTGGACGTATGACGAACCATGCTCCTGTCGAATATCGGCAATTCGGTAAATCCTTGTGCGATCGACATAACGGAACGGGAAATAGTAAAGCAGGTCGCCGAGCGTACGAATTCCCAACTCCCGTTCCAGCAGTGCGGCACGTCGTTCGCCCACTCCGCTCAAATACTTGATCCCGTTATCCAATACCGAAGCCATCTTACCGCCACTATCTTTTTCTCTTTCGTGCTATGTGTAATCGTTTCACTCACCGCTTGTCTGTCAGGGACCTGCCCTTCGCACAGGACAAGCATATCTTTTTTCGCCGGGTCCCGGGTCACTCCATGCACAACCGACAACCGAACAGACGCCGATCTAATTTCAAAACACTTCACCGATTGCCATCACGCCATCTGTCCTACCGTATGATCCCGACCAATCGTTTTCGAAAGACAGATCCGAACAGATTGCTCGAAGTCCACCATCCCCATACCGCAGGAAACTTTTCCCCACCCTGTTTAAAAACTCAAAAATAATAATTTTCGGATATTTTCGATTAATTTTGTTTCCGAAACCGTTCGAATCGAAACCCGATCCGGTTTCCCGGACAAACGACGGTACTGAATCGGGTCCACATTGCAAACGAAACACCATGTCGGAAAAGAGTTTTTGTAAATCATTGTTCCGGTACGCTCGCAGGCAGAGCGGCGAGGTAAGGATCGGGGCGATCGTCATCGGCGGTAACCGTCCGGTCGCCGTTCAAACCATGACCAATACCGATACGAACGACACACGAGGTTGTGTCGAACAGATCGCCCGAATCCGCCAGGCGGGAGGCCGCATCGTACGACTGACAGCCCAAGGGGAGCGAGAAGGACGGAATCTGGAACACATTGCAGCAGAAACGGCTCGTCTCTGCCCCGATGTGGCTCTTGTAGCCGACATCCATTTCCTTCCTGCAGTGGCTCTTATTGCGGCAGACCATGTAAACAAGGTTCGCATCAACCCCGGAAACTATAACGACAAGGGAGGTGACCTCGATGCGTTGATCGACAAATGCGCCAGACGGGGTGTTGCTCTCCGTATCGGTGTAAATCACGGGTCGCTTGCCCGACGTATCGTGGAACAGCATGGAGATACACCGCAGGGGATGGTGGCTTCGGCAATGGAGTATCTGCGCCGATGCCGGAATCGGGAGTTCGACCAGGTTGTGGTTTCCATGAAATCAAGCAACACGCGGGTCATGGTACACGCTTACCGGTTGCTGGTTGCCGCCATGCAGGAGGAGGGGATGCGCTATCCGCTCCATTTGGGTGTTACCGAAGCGGGGAACGATGCAGAAGGAAGAATCAAATCGGCCGTGGGGATCGGAGCGTTGTTGGCCGATGGTATCGGGGACACCATTCGGGTTTCCCTTACCGAAGTCCCCGAAAACGAAATCCCGGTAGCACAACAACTCGTCGATTACTTTGCGAAAAGAGACTCTTCTGCAGACCTCTCTCCTTCGCTATCTGCCGATGAGGAAAATCGCCTCGCATCTCTTTTCAACCCTTATGAATATGTACGCCGCAAAACCGATCCGGTCGGAAGGCTGGGAGGGAGCAACGTACCCCTGGCATATGGGGAATTGGACGATTCGGAGCGAAAAGCACTGAAAGAAGGGGAGGCGGTCGAAATCGAGGCTTCTGGACCCAATCCCATCGGGGAATGGCGTCTTCGGATACTTACCATGACGGCCGCCGGGGATCGGCGGCCGGTCATCCTTCGCCGCCACTACGGCGATGTCCCGATCGAGATATTGCGCCTCCGTGCTGCTGCCGATTTCGGAGTCATGTTTCTCGACGGGTTGGCAGATGGATTGCATATCGAATCGTCTGCAGTCTCCGAAGGGGAAATTGCTTCCTTGTCACTCGATATTCTTCAGGCAGCCCGTGCCCGCATCAGCCGAACCGAATACATTGCCTGTCCGGGTTGCGGAAGGACGCGTTACGACCTCCAGAAAACCCTCGATGAGATCAAATCCCGCACGAGTCATCTGAAAGGGTTGAAGATCGGAGTAATGGGGTGTATCGTCAACGGGCCGGGAGAGATGGCCGATGCCGATTACGGATATGTCGGTGCCGCACCGGGATGCATTTCACTCTACCGTAGCAAAGAGATCATTCAAAAAAACATCCCGCAAGAAGAGGCAATTGACCGTCTGATCTCAATCATCAGGGCCGATGGCCGCTGGAACGAACCCGAACCCCAAACGCCGTCCCATCCATGACCATCCTGCCGCTTACCTATCTGGGAAATACGCTCTGGTACTCGAAATTCCTGCAGGAAGAGTGTATTGTCGATATCCACGAAAATTATATAAAACAGAGCTATCGGAATCGCTGTGACCTGCTCGCAGCGGGGGGTCCTCTCTCACTTACCGCCCCTGTGGTCAAGGGGGGCAGCATCCATAAAAAACCACTGCGGGAGATGCGTCTCGATTATTCGAAACGATGGCAGCATCAACATTGGCTGTCGTTCGTATCGGCATACAGGAACTCGCCCTACTTCGATCACTACGAATCGATGTTCGCTCCCTTTTACGAAAAGCGATTCGACTTTCTTTTCGATTTCACTTACGGACTGGCCGAAACAATGCTCCACGCCTTGAAAATCGACAAACCGATTCGGCTCTCTGACAGGTATATAGTAGCCGGTCCGGAAGATTGTGATCTGCGCGACGCCTTCTCTCCCGGAACCGATCTCTCGCAATATGTCTCCCTTTGTCAGCCTGCACGCTATTGGCAGGTTTTTGCCGAACGGAGTCCATTCGTTCCGAATCTCTCGGTAGCCGACCTGCTCTTTTGTGAAGGGCCTCAGTCTAAAGAGGTGCTGTATAACTCTTGGATATCTCGATGATTGCCGAATCGGAACTCTCTCCCGAACGGGCTTCGATCCGATTGCTTCCAGCGGGAAGCAAAAGTTGATTCCATATAAAGATACCGTAATTCCCTTTCCGTACACCCTGCGAAACGCCATTCACGAAAAGTTCCACTTCACTCAAATTGGAATAAACCCGAATATCCCGTCGTTCCTCGGGTCTCTGAGCGTACCGCTTCCCCACGATATGGACAAAAGGATCTGATTCGTTCCAATTCGCCTTGTAGAGGTAATAGGCATCTTTCGGAGTACATCGGTCAAACGTCATCAAGCCGTAATCGTTGACCCCATTCCCCTCGCCGAATGAAAAACGGGCCGTCCCGAAATCAAACATATTTCCTACCCAGACAGCCCAAAACCGTCTGTCATCGCGAAGAGTCCGGAGATATACCTCGTGGAAATGGGTCTGCCAGTTCTCAGGATGCCAGTTGCCCATCATACGACTCTTTTCCAACCGGCCGGTCTGGTGAGCAATGGATCCGCCACACTTGTAACTGACAGCGGAATGCAACTTGTTCCATACCGGGTCGGAGTGTATCTGCTCCTGCCAGATGGCAATATCTTCCGGCATCCCCTCTTTCCAACCGAAGGTATGGTTCCAGACAATCAAATCGGTAATCGTATTTACTTCACCATCCTTATTACTACATCCTACGGTGAATCGCGACGGGTCAAGGGCCTTCGCAATCGCATTCATCTCCCGAATAAAAGGGATCGGATCATCACCGCGTAACTCGGGTTCTACAAAAACACCCCAGGCAAAAAGAGACGGGTGGTTATAGTTCTGCCATATCAGTTCCTGCAACTGCATTTTCCCGTTCTGCTTGAAATCCTCGAAATTGTAAAAGCCCTTGCTGTCCAGGAAAACGGCTCCGACAAAAGGAGCATCGGTCATCACCAGAATACCCCGTTCGTCACACAGGTCGTAAAACTCTTGGCAATGAGTCCCTTCCGCAACACGAATGGCATTGGCTCCCATATTGCAGATCAGATCGAGGTCCTCGGCAACCTGATGTTCAGAAACCGCAGTCCCCACACCCGGACGGTCACGATAAAGTACGACGCCTCGCAAAGGGTAGGGCCGTCCGTTGAGCAAGAAACCGTCGGCAGCATCCACCGAAACAGTACGGAACCCCGTACGAACAGTAACCTCATCGGAAACCGTACCATCCGACACCCTGACACGAAAACGGTAAAGATAGGGCTGGTCCGTTCCCTGCCACAACACCGGAGCATCCACCTCAAAAGGGATTGTCGCCGTAACCTCTTTCCCCTCTTCAGTCCGTACTCTCGACGAAAAACTGCCCACTGCATTCCCTTCATTGTCGAAAATATCCACATCAACGGTCACTTGTTTTTCCCGTAATGAAGAGAGACGGACGATCGCATCGCCTTCGACCCGGTCAGATGAAACATCGGAACAACGGATTGCCACACCATCCGATCCGTAATCATCGAAGCCGAGAGCCACGTCATCGGTCACAATAATCTCCACACGGCGGAAAAGGCCCCCATAACTGTTTGTAAAATCGGTAGTCGGCAACACGTCGATGCGACGACCGTTGTTGACTACGACCCAAAACAGATTTCTCCGACCGTATCGCAAAAAACGGGTAACCTCAAAAGCGAAAGCGTTGTTCCCCCCTCGGTGTTCGCCGACGTACCGGCCGTTCACCATCAGATGGGTCACCGAATTGGCCCCGTAAAATTTAACAAAAACCCGTTTCCCGCGCCATTGGGAACTGATATCCACGTATCGCAGATAATTGCCGATCCCACGATAGTAGTTTTTTTGACCGCTCAATGCATCTTGGTTCCACATGTGCGGCAAATTCACCATCGAAGAATCTCGTTCGTTGAAGGTAAAGAATTTCCAATCACGATTGATGTCATGTACCTCGCGTGCCCTCGCCGCAAAGAATGAACCCAACAAAGACAAGAGAACCAGAAACCTTTTCATACAAACCTGTTTTTACAATTACAAATGTAATAAAAATAAAAAAAATCGCTATTTTCGTGCAAATTTGCATCAACGCATGAATCCTGTCGATATCGTTTTGATTCTTCCGCTTCTGTGGGCAATTTACGCCGGTTTCAAAGAGGGTGTTGTTGTTCAAGTGCTCGGCATTGCGGGTTTATTGCTGGGAGTATGGCTCGCATTCCGGATCGGGAAACAGGCCGGATTGTGGCTCGGAATGGAAGCGGCTACGGCATCCATCGCAGGTTTCGTCGTGGTACTGGTGGCCGTTGTAATCATAGTTTTTCTGCTGGGCAGGCTGTTGCGGGGATTCTGCCGCATGGCGGGCATCGGATTCCTCGACCGCTTGGGCGGAGTGATTTTCTCCTTCGTAAAGGCCGCATTCGTTCTCAGCATTCTCCTGACCGGATTCGATGCGCTCAACGACCGTACCGAATGGGTCGAACGGAAAACTCTCGAGGAATCGTTGCTCTACAATCCGCTGCTATCGGTCCATTCGATTGTCTTTCCCTATCTCGATGCAGCCTGGCAGGAGATAAAACCGCAAACGCAAGAGAACGCCCGAATATGACCGGAACCGTCATCGAAAGCACCGGAAGCCGCTACAAAGTACGTACCGATCCGGGAGAAGTCGTCGAATGCCGCATTCGTGGCAAACTGAGACTGAAAGAGAGTCGTACGACCAATCCGATCGCCGTAGGCGACAAAGTGGAATACGAAATCATGCCCGACGGTGAGGCCATCATCACCACCATCCATCCCCGTCGGAACTACATCATCCGCCGGGCCTCG
>CASDWR010000209.1 GCA_949284665.1 uncultured Rikenellaceae bacterium
CACATGATTACGAGCCTGATACCCCGATAAAACCGCGCGATACGATCGTTATGGTCTACCATTTCGACGACGATCAGGATTGGGCAACTCCCTGTGCCTCTGTTGCAACGGTGCGTCATGACTATGCGGGGACCCCAATTCAGCCCCTTATCAACGATACGATTAATCCCTCTGCATCGGTCTACGTGCAAGGCATGGTGGGTGTGACTACGCAGTTGGAATTTACCGAAGGGCTGTTCGAGGCGATCGAAGCGCTTAAACCCGATCCGGACTATACGATTATGATCAATCAGGCCATGTTGTATGCAACATGTGATTTCGGACCGGGAGCTTCGCAAGAGAGCGGTTTCGACCTGTATCTCGATGCATTGAATGCTGCTCCGGAACGTTTGGGCAGTTATTATGTGTACCGTTCCTTGTCGCCCATAGCCGACTATTATTATACGGCCGAAGCAAACGGGTATACGATAACCTATGACGGATATCTCAACCGGAAACAAGGATTTTATGCGATGGACATTACCTCTTACGTGCAAAACGGATTATTGAATCCGGAGAATCGCAGGCGCTATACGTTGGCTCCGGAGGCTTATTCGGTGTATGTACCCTCGCAGGTGACCCTGAACGGGTATGGAAGTACGCAACCATTGAAGTTGAAGTTGACTTACACACTGATCAAGTAATTCATGTACAGTCCTCAATATCATTATTCATAAAATCAGAAATGGATGAACCTAAAGCTTAAACTTTAGGTTCATGTTTTGCAGAGAGCAGGTGTTTTTATTAACCAAAGAGAGAAGATCGAGTGAAAACGCAGGAGAATTTAGTGATCGTGGAGTCGCCGGCCAAAGCGAAAACCATCGAGAAGTTTCTGGGTAAGGAATTTACCGTACGGTCGAGTTTCGGGCATGTCCGTGACCTCTCCAAAAAAGACCTCGGAATCGATATCGCCCATAATTTTACTCCTGATTACGAGGTTTCGCCGGATAAAAAGAAGGTGGTGAAAGAACTTGCCCAAATGGCTTCTGAAGCCAAAACCGTATGGTTGGCTTCCGATGAAGACCGTGAGGGAGAGGCAATAGCCTGGCATTTGACACAGGTATTGGGGCTTCCGGTCGAACAGACCCGTCGGATCGTTTTCCATGAAATAACCAAAGGAGCGATTCTGGCAGCGATCGAGAAACCACGGACGGTGGATATGAATCTTGTCAATGCACAACAGGCTCGCCGGGTATTGGATCGCTTGGTGGGTTACGAGTTGTCGCCCGTATTGTGGAAGAAGGTAAAACCTTCTCTCTCGGCCGGTCGTGTACAAAGTGTTGCGGTTCGTCTGTTGGTAGAACGCGAACGGGAAATCATGGCTTTTCAACCCTCACCCTATTTCCGAATTACGGCACAATTCTATCTTCCCGAAGAACCGGGGAAGACGGTGTTCCGTGCAGAATTGGATAGGCGTTTTGAGACGGAGCAGGAGGCGGAAGACTTTTTGTCCCGCTGTGCGAATGCGCGGTTTACGGTGATTGGGAGTGAACGCAAACCCGGAGAACGTTTTCCGGCACCTCCCTTTACAACCTCCACATTACAACAGGAAGCCGGTCGCAAGTTGAGTATGTCCGTAGCTCAGACCATGTCCATTGCTCAGAAACTCTATGAGGCAGGTTATATTACCTATATGCGTACCGATTCGGTGAATCTATCGGCACAGGCATTGGCAGCCTCGCGCGAGGAGATCATCTCGTTGTTCGGTGAAGAGTATTCGCACACGCGTAATTACAAAACGAAAAGCAAAGGGGCACAAGAAGCACACGAGGCAATCAGGCCATCTTATTTCGACCGTCGGGAGATCGAGGGGACACCTGCTGAAAAACGTCTCTATGAGTTGATTTGGAAACGTGCAGTAGCGTCTCAGATGACCGAAGCGAAAATTGACCGGACGGTAGTGACGATCGGAATCGGTGGCGAGACAGAACGGTTTGTCGCTACGGGAGAAGTGGTCCGGTTCGACGGTTTCATGAAACTTTATTCGGAATCGACGGATGAAGAGTCGGAGGGCGGGCAGCAAAGTGTATTGCCTGACATGCAGGCGGGAGATCGTGTCGAATACAGAGAAATTTTAGCCACACAAAGATTTACACAGCCGCCTTATCGGTATAGCGAGGCGACGTTGGTTCATCGTCTGGAAGAATTGGGGATCGGCCGGCCTTCTACATATGCTCCTACCATTTCCACGATCATCAATCGCGGATATGTGGTGAAACAGAACCGTCCCGGGATGCGCCGGGACTATCTCCAGATTGGACTTGAAAAGGGAAAACTCTCCCGCAAGACATTGTCGGAGAATGTAGGCAAGGAGAAAAACAAACTTTCGCCGACCGATATCGGTATATTGGTAAATGATTATCTCGAAAGTCAGTTCGAGGCGATTCTCGACTATCATTTTACGGCGAAGGTCGAAAAGGAGTTTGATGAAATTGCCGAGGGGAAAAAAGAGTGGTCTGCAATGATCCGCGACTTTTATGCAAAGTTTCACCCCACGGTCGAACACGCATTGGAGACACAGAATACGCAGGCCCGAAAGGAACGGGTTTTGGGAACGGATCCTTCCACCGGACATCGGGTCATTGCCCGTATCGGTCGGTATGGGCCTATGGTGCAGATTGATGGAGCGGATGGTGAAAAGGCTCGTTTCGCCAGTCTTAAAAAGGATCAGTTGATCGATACGATTACGCTTGAAGAGGCATTGTCGCTTTTCGCTCTTCCGCGTACTCTCGGAACGATCGAAGGTAAGGAAGTGGTTGTCGGTTCGGGTAAGTTCGGCCCCTACGTTCGTTACGATGGCAAATTTGTGTCTTTAGCCAAGAGTGATGATCCGTATAAGATTACGCTTGAGCGTGCTGAAGAGCTCATCAGGCAGAAAGAGCAACACGAAACCGCATCCAAAGAGCCGGTCAAGGTATTCGAGAATGATCCGGATATGCGGATTCTCAATGGCCGTTACGGCATCTATATCGCATACAAGGGGAAGAATTATCGGATCCCGAAAGGGAAAGAGCCAATGTCGTTGACGCTTGACGAGTGCCTCGATATCGTGGCAAAATCGAAAAAGTAGGGGTAGACCCCTACTTTTTTTATGATTACATGTACCTCGGTGTTACCGAACGTGCATCAGGAGTATAAAACCGGTCTGGTGCCATTGTGGCCTTTCAATTAAGAATCTCCCCGTACGACAAGTAACAAGGTATCTCTCCGGAAACTGTCCCGTCCGTTTGCATATGGGGGCACATCATTTCGGGGCACCTTCCCGAAGTTGGCCGGAGTTCGATTAAAAACTCTCGAACCATTTGCTTCGACAGACGAAATTGGGATTTAACAACGATTCTTTGTTGTATTCGAATGGCGATTGCTCGGGCAACGATCGTGTCGCTCCCCCTGCATAATTCAAAATCGCTTCTCCAGCGGCAGTATCCCATTCGTAAGTGGGGGTTGTACGTACATAGTAATCAACCGATCCTTCGGCCAGCAGGCAGAATTTGTAGGAACTTCCCTGTTCCA
>CASDWR010000210.1 GCA_949284665.1 uncultured Rikenellaceae bacterium
CATGTGCTTTTTTCGGGATTCCACATAACCGGAAAGGGGCTTTCTTGGAATATGTCGGGACATTTACTGCCGACGTAACCGAAGAACTGAAATATACCGACACGGGTTTTGCGTTGCGCGTGACGGAAACGGATGCTCCCACAGAGGTGATTGATATGACAACCCAGAGGAACATGCTACTGGCGATACAGGGAGTCGCAAACGGAGTATTGGCCATGAGCCATTCGATGCCGGGTATGGTTGAGACCTCGTCAAATCTGGCTTCCGTAAAGTTTACGCAAGGGAGCGAGATTGTCGTTACATCTTCACAACGTTCTTCTGTCGAGAGCAGCAAGTTCGATGCTGCCGAGACGGTGGGTGCCATCTTCGAATTGGCGGGAGCCGAAGTGAAACACGGAGATGGCTATCCCGGATGGACCCCCGATCCGTCGAGCCGGCTGCTGGCCGTAACGGTTGAGAGTTACGAAACCCTGTTTGGCAAGAGTCCCAAGGTACGGGCGATTCATGCCGGATTGGAATGTGGGCTGTTCCTGGAAAAATACCCTCATCTGGAGATGGTCTCCTTCGGTCCCACCTTGCGGGGTGTGCATTCGCCCGACGAACGTTTGGAGATTGCGACAGTCGACAAATTCTGGCTTTTGCTGAAAGAAGTGCTCAAACGAATATAAGACGGTTTCGGCTTTCAATCCAGATGTCTGCACTCCCTTTTGACCTGCGATATCTGTTGAAAGGGATCCGGCTTATCGTAAGATGGAAGGGCAATTGCATCTCGGTGTGCCCGGGATGTTTCAGAATGTTGCGAAGCATCCCGTGTGCACTGTGATTGCGGAGTCGGATGAGATGCCTGTCTCTCGGCCGGGAGAGTCCTGAAAATGTCCTTGTTTGTTGGCTTGTCAATGGGGCCGATCGTCTGATCGAGAATCCGATTTCGCTTTTCCCTGGCGGCGGAAGGGCCGTTTGTCAAGGCATGAATGGTAAGATGCGGCTTCTGTATTCCTTTATAATTTCTTGAGAGAAAGCCTGATGATCTCCTCGACGCCAGCCGATGGATGTTCACGAACCACATTTTGAACCACTTTGTCAGAGGCTGCTTTGGTGAATCCCAGTAAAGTTAATGCCTGAACGGCTTCATGATATGAGTCGTTTGGCAAAAGGGGCGCGGAGGAGGTCATTCCGGTCTGGGATGCCGATCCGGACATTTTGTCTTTCAACTCGACGATAATCTTCTGTGCGGTTTTCAGGCCGAGTCCCTTGACATTTTTGAGCAGGGCGGCATTTTCGCTGGCAATGATATTGCTTAATTCGCCGGGTGAGTAGGTGGAAAGGATCATCCGGGCCGTGTTCCCTCCGACACCCGATACGCTGATGAGCAGGCGAAACAGTTCTCGTTCTTGTTTTGTGGCAAAACCGTAGAGGGCCTGTGCATCTTCACGGACAATGAAATGAACGAATATTTTGGCTTGTGATTCGTGTTCGATTTCCGAAAAAGTTTGCAGGGAGATATTGATGAAATACCCCACGCCACCCGCATCGATTACGGCATAGGTGGGTGTCAGTTCGGCGATCGTCCCTCGGATGAAGTCGTACATTTTTGCTTTGCTTTTATAAATTTCCACAAAGTTAAGAAAACATAAAGAAAATTTGTATCTTTGTCGCTATTAACATGAATTTTGAAAATAAACACAGACCCGAATTATTATGAGAACACTTCTTTTTGCAGCATTGGCTTTTTCGGTTGTGATGACCGGTTGCAAGAATCAGACAAGTACCATATCGGAAACGGAATCGCAGGAGAACATTGCTGAGACCAAAGGGGGAATTTCCGACCGGATTGCCTATATCGACATCGATTCTTTGATTGCCCAATATAATATGGCGATCGATCTGCGGGCCGAAATAGAGGCCAAATACAAAAAGGCAGAAACCGAACTTCAGAACCGGACCCGCCGTTTGGAGAAAGATGTTATGGATTATCAGGAAAAGGTACAGAAGGTATTGATCACCCGTTCGGAGGCTGCCAACATCGAGGAGAACCTCAATAAACAACAGCAGTCGCTAGTAGAGCATCGCGACAAGGTGTTGGGTGAATTGGCTGAACAGGAGCAGGTGATGAACAATAAAATTTATTATGCCGTGGTCGATTACCTGAAAGAGTTCAATGCCGATTACAAATACGCAATGATTGTCAGTACGACCGCATCGGGGCCGATTCTCAATGCCGATCCTTCGTTGAACGTAACGAAAGAAGTATTGACGGTGTTGAATGCCCGTTACGAGCAGGAAAAGAACAGCAAGAAATAGTTTTTTACAATTACGAACAGGAAACAGGTGAAAATTATGAAGAAGTACGAATGTAAAGTGTGCGGATACGTATACGATCCGGAGCAGGGCGATCCGGACAATGGCATAGCTCCCGGTACGGCCTTCGAGGATCTGCCTGCCGATTGGGTTTGTCCGCTTTGCGGAGTAGG
>CASDWR010000211.1 GCA_949284665.1 uncultured Rikenellaceae bacterium
AACCGCGGACGTGACCGGTTGCGTACCCTGCGAGAGGCTCGTGAACACCGCCATCGCAAAAACGGTAACGAGGTGACGATCCCCTGTTATGTCGGTGTGAAGGTGTGGAATGATTTTCCCATTGAAAGGGTAATCCCTTATATTGACTGGGGCTTTTTCTTTTCGTCTTGGGGTTTGAAAGGCCGTTATCCCGAATTGTTGGATGATCCGGTCAAAGGAGAAGAGGCCCGGCGAGTATTGGCTGATGCCCGAGAGTTGCTCGAACGTATTGCCGAACGGAAATCGCTTCGTTTGAATGCGGCTGTCGGGATAGTACCGGCCGTAGGGCGCGGTGATGATATCGTGGTGGTGTCTCCGACAGGCCGGGAAATCGCATTGGCTCAATTGCGTAACCAGATGCCCGATACACGGGAGAATCTTTCGCTTGTCGATTATGTGATGCCCGAAAACAGCGGCGTTCAGGATTATGTGGGGGCATTCGTGCTTAGTGCCGGTTTGGGTTTGAAAGAGTTGGCCGATTCGTTCCGTGCAGCTGGCGACGACTACAATGCTATCATGTCCAAACTGTTGGCTGATCGATTGACCGAAGCGTTTGCCGAGGTCATCCATGAAATCGTACGGCGCGAAATGTGGGGTTACGAGACCGGTCCGGCTCTTGTCCCCGAGGCCGTGTTGGCGGGAGAATATCGTGGGCTTCGTATGGCGTTCGGGTATCCTGCCGTACCCGATCATTCGTTGAAACGGGAAGTGTTTGAACTGTTGGATGCTGAGCGGAATACGGGATTGAGATTGAGTGAGAATTTCATGATTGAACCGGGTGAGGCATTGTGCGGTCTCATCTTTGCAGACCGGGCGATCCGGTACTTTGATGTGGGACGTATTGACCGGGAACAGTTGGAAGAGTATGCCCGTCGAAGAGGGATGAGCGTGGAGAAAATGAAAAAGATAATCCCACGCAATCTCTGAGGGTGAAAGGTGCACTGGAACGAATCCGATATGGTAAACGGAACCGTTCCGGGCAAAGGAGAGGAGAACGAGATGAAGTGGCCCTTTCGAATGTTGTTGCGACGGGAGGTCGGTTAATCCCGATGGTACGAAGTCGGAAGGGGTGGACCGAGAAACGAAAGTGTTTGGAGAAAAGTGCACAAACCGGGATACGCCGGTTGATAAATAAGGAATGAGGATACAGGAAAAGAGAGGGGAAGACGATGCAGGTAATCGATATTATCAATGACAATATAGCCAAAGGAAGTTGTCGGTTTACATTTGAGTTGTTGCCTCCGCTGAAAGGCGATGGTACGGAGGGAATTTTTGCTGCGATCGATACGCTGGCAGTTTACGATCCTGCTTATATCAATGTGACCAACCAGCGGGAGGTGGTGAAATTTATCGAACGGGAAGGCGGTTTGCTCGAACGTCGTACTTACCGGCATCGCCCCGGTACGGTGGGTATTTCGGCTGCCATTATGAAGCGTTACGGGATCGAAGTGGTGGCACACATGATTTGCGGTGGGAATTCGCGTTACGATATAGAAGATGCATTGATCGATCTTGATTTTTTGGGGATACACAATGTGCTTGCTTTGAGAGGCGACAATGCCGGAGGGGAAAAACGTTTTGCTCCCCATCCGCAAGGCCATCTTCATGCCGAGGGACTGGTGACTCAGATCATGGAGATGAATCGGGGACGTTTTATCGACGGCGAAGTGGAGGATTGTCATCGGAGCAATTTCTGCGTCGGCGTAGCGGGATATCCTGAGAAGCATGCCGAGGCACCCAATATGGAGGTTGATTTGGAGAACCTTAAACGCAAGGTGGATGCGGGCGCGTCTTATATCGTTACACAGATGAGTTTCGACAATCGGCGGATTTTTGCCTTTATCGAGGCTTGTCGCCGGATGGGGATCACGGTCCCGATTATTCCGGGGATCAAGCCGCTGTCCACTCTCACTCAACTTTCCGTCTTGCCGCAGACGTTCCATGTCGACCTGCCTCAGGATCTGGTACGTGAGGCAATGAAATGTGCCGACAACAAGGCCGTACGTGAATTGGGAATCGAATGGGCTACGCAACAGGCACTCGAATTGAAACGGTCCGGGCTTCCGATTATCCATTTTTATTCGATGGGCAAGACGGACAATGTGGCCCGTATCGTGAAGAATGTACTTTAACGAACCGGGAAAAACATAGATTGAATGACACGGGAGCAGATAAAAGCCGCACAATGGATGGAAGAGGTCCTCGGCGAGTTCATGGTATTGAGTCATTGGCGCAGGGAGTTGCATGCGATGGCCGAACCGTCATTCCAGGAATACCGAACGGCACGATTTATCCGTGAGGTGCTTGATCGCGCCGGAATCGAATGGCAGGCGACAGCTGTTACGGGTACGCTTGCCGTGATTGAGGGTCGGGGACACGGTCCCGGTGGAAGAACCGTAGTGCTGCGGGCCGATATGGATGCCTTGCCCGTAGAGGAAAAAACCGGAGCGGATTTTGAATCCACGACGGTCGGTGTAATGCATGCTTGTGGACACGATATGCACATGACCGTCCTGTTGGGTGCACTGACGCTTCTCGCCCGTCACCGTGACCTGTTTTCAGGTACTGTCCTGGGGCTTTTCCAGCCGGGTGAGGAGACCAATCCGGGTGGGGCTTCCGTCGTGTTGGATGAAGGCATTCTTGATAAATGGCCCATTGTTGCCGTTATTGGGGAACATGTGGAACCGTCGCTCCCGACGGGTACGTTCGGTTTCCGGAGCGGGAAATATATGGCGTCGAGCGATGAATTGCGATTTACGGTGCGGGGGAAAGGCGGCCACGCCGCCTTGCGCGACCAATTGAAAGATCCGATCGAACCGACAGCCCGGTTGATCGAATCCCTGTATGGAATCCCTGCACTGTCGCCTGTTCCTGAGTTGCCTACGATCGTTTCGATCGGTAAGATCGTTGCTGATGGTGCGACCAATATCGTGCCCGATCAGGTAAAGCTCGAGGGAACAATGCGTACGTTCGACGAAATGTGGCGCAAATGGGTTAAGGAGACGATCCGGATGCGGGCACAGGAGATAGCGACACGTTTCGGTGTCGAAATCGATGTCAACATCGATGATGGGTATCCGTGCGTGATGAACGATCCCCGGCTTACGGTTCTCATGAGCCGGTTGGCAGCCGATCTTTTTGGAGAGAAAGCGGTTGTGGAACTGGGCTTGAGACCGACAGCCGAAGATTTCGGATACTATACGCAGCGCTATCCTTCTGTTTTCTATCGGCTTGGGGTAGGGGGGATCGGCGAATCGTTCGAGCAAGGCAAAGCCGGTCGTCTTCATACTCCGCATTTCTGTCCGGACGAAAAGGCGCTCGGGTATGGAACGGTGCTTTTTGCCATGGGAGCGATGGCATTGCTGTCCGAACCGGAATCTTCTCCCTGGGTATTGGATGCAGAGCCCGTGGGGGAACGATAAAAAAAGGAAAAGACAATGATAACCAGGTCGGACATAAAACTGGTTCGGTCCCTTGGCGACAAAAAGAGTCGGGAAGAAAACGGTCTTTTTGTAGTCGAAGGCCACAAAATGGTTCATGAGGCAATTGCATCCGGTTTTGTCATAGAGAAACTGTTCCATACGGGACGCTTCGACGAGTACGGTAAATCGTTTGTCGAAAGGGTCGGACTTACCGATATGGAACGTTTGAGCCGCTTGAAAACACCGGCAGACTCGTTGGCTTTGGTGAGGATCCCGCAGTGGGAGTGGCGGCCGGAAAGTCTCGGCAACGAATTGACACTGGCGCTTGACGACTTGCAGGATCCGGGGAATCTGGGTACGATCGTCCGAATAGCCGACTGGTTCGGCATACGAAGGATCATTGCTTCGCTCGCCACGGCAGACTGCTTCAACCCCAAAGTGGTACAGGCCACGATGGGCGCTATTTTCCGGGTTGAGGTGCACTATGGCGATTTGTCGGTTTGGCTGACGGAGGCCCGAAATGCAGGAGTCGATATTTACGGTACGTTTTTGGAAGGTGAGAATATGTATGATGTGCCGTTGAATCCGTGCGGGATAATTGTGATAGGGAATGAAGGGAACGGTATCGGCAGGCAAGTATCATCTTTGGTGACACGGCGACTGTTTATCCCCTCGTATCCTGCCGATCGCCGTGGATCCGAGTCTTTGAATGCAGCTGTAGCTGCGGCACTGGCGTGTGCAGAGTTTCGCAGACGTGTCGGGCCCTTATGATTCCTTATGCCGGGAATATGTGGGATCGGCTCTCTTTCTGGCTAACCCTTTATTGCCGGCGATTTTTTCCTGTTTTAATTTTGTTTTTTCCTGTATGTGCACTATCTTTGTGCCCGTTATAGCCCGGTAGTTGCAGACAAGAGAGAAGGGTGGGGAGAGGATGAACTTGTCGGAAAAAGATTGAGGGGAGAGAAAGGGGGGCGAGCGAAAGGTGCAAAGATTGAAAAAGAGAGAGAAGCGCAAGAATAGAGAAGGGGAAAGAGAGAGAATCTCGAAGAACGAGGTCGGGAAAAAAGACGATAAAAAATATGAAACTTTTTGGAAACATACATCATCATCACCATATCTGACAGGGATAGGGTAGGTGTTTATTGTATGTCATGACGAAAGGTTTTGAAAAATACGAAGAGGCTTACCCGGAGGGCAAGCCTCTTCGTTTATCCCTGCAAAGGACAAAGGACCGACAAGAACAGAGTGTCGCCGGGGACGATCGGGGTATGTCGTGAAGAACAGAGGATGATGGAATGAAAGTTTGAAAAAATGAATACCATGAACGAAAATTCGGAAAAAATGTTGAGGGTGGCAATTCAGACGAAAGGCAGGCTCAACGAACAGAGCGTGGAACTGCTGAATGAAGCAGGGGTGAGCATCGATGAAAACAAACGGAAGTTCTTGACGCGGGCAACCGATTTCCCGTTGGAAGTGCTCTATTTGAGAGATGACGATATTCCGCAGACAGTGGCGATGGGGGTTGCAGATCTCGGCATCGTGGGTTTGAATGAAGTGGAAGAAAAAGGTTATAAGGTGGATGTAGTGCAAAAGTTGGGATTCGGCAATTGTCGGATTTCGTTGGCCGTTCCCAAAGATGTGGAGTATATGTCGCCCGACTATTTCAACGGCAAGCGGATCGCTACGTCCTATCCCCGGATATTGGAGCGTTATTTCGCGGAACAGGGTGTGACAGCCGAAATCCATGAAATAGCCGGATCGGTAGAGATCGCCCCCGCAGCCGGTATTTCGGATGCGATATTCGATATCGTATCCTCTGGTGGTACGTTGGTATCCAATGGCCTGAAGGAGGTGGAAAAAGTTTTCTTTTCGGAGGCGGTACTGATTGCCAATCCTTCGTTGAGCGAAGAAAAGAGGGCGATGCTTGAGGTGTTGCAGTTTCGCTTCGAGGCGGTTATCGACAGCCGCGGGATGAAATATCTATTGATGAATCTGCCTGCTGAAAAAGTAGAGGAGGCAATCCGTATCGTGCCGGCCATGCGGAGTCCGACGGTATTGCCTTTGGCACAGGAGGGGTGGTGTTCGTTACACTCGGTCGTACGTGAAAAAGAGTTGTGGGACAAAGTGGAACAGTTGAAAAAAATCGGAGCCGAAGGAATTCTTGTGCTTTCGCTCGATAAGATAATTCGATGAAAACGATGCTTGAAAAATATGTGAACCCGCAACCTTCCCGATGGGAAGAGCTGACCCTCCGAACAGCTTCGGTTGATAGTGCGGAGGTGACCGCAAGTGTGGAGCGGATCGTTGAGCGAGTACGTCGTGACGGCGACCGTGCTTTGCGAGAGTTGGCTGTTGAACTGGATGGAGCGGCCCCCGGTCCGTTAGTCGTTACCCCGGAGGAGTTCGAAGAGGCAGAAGCGTCGGTTACCCCCTCTTTGAAAAGAGCACTTGGGAATGCGGCTGACAATATTCGCCGGTTCCACGAAGCACAACTTTCAAGAGAGGTGTCCGTGGAAACATCGCCAGGTGTACGCTGTCTGCAACGAAGTGTCCCTATCGCACGGGTGGGACTTTATGTGCCCGGAGGGACGGCACCGCTTTTTTCAACGGTACTGATGTTGGCATTGCCGGCCCGTGTGGCCGGTTGTAGGGAGATTGTATTGTGTACACCTCCCCGTAACGACGGCAAGGTCTCTCCCGAGATCCTTTGCGCGGCACATCTGTGCGGTGTGGATCGGGTCATAAAGGCTGGCGGGGCGCAGGCCATCGCAGCCATGGCCTACGGTACGGAGAGCGTACCTCGTGTAGACAAAATCTTTGGCCCGGGGAATCGATTCGTTACGCGGGCTAAACAATTGGTGAGCGTCTCACAGGTGGCTGTCGACATGCCTGCAGGCCCGTCTGAAGTGATGGTACTGGCCGACGAGAGTGCGGATGCGGTGTTCGTAGCTTCGGATATGCTTTCGCAAGCAGAGCATGGAGTCGACAGCCAGGCGATGTTGGTCTGTGCGGACGAAGCCTTTGCCGATGCGGTAATCGACGAGATAGATCGGCAGTTAACTGCACTCCCCCGACGAGAGGCCCTTTTGCGATCGTTGGCGGGGAGTCGTGTTGTCGTGCTTCCCGATCGTGAAGATCGGATCGCTTTCGCCAATCTTTATGCAGCCGAACACTTGATTGTTGCCATGAACGATCCTTGGGAGGTGGCCGGGCATATTACTGCGGCAGGCAGTATTTTCGTCGGTAACTGGTCGCCGGAGAGTGCCGGAGATTATGCTTCCGGAACCAATCATACCCTTCCTACCTCGGGATGGGCGAGGGCATACAGCGGTGTCAATACGGAGAGTTTCATGCGTCGGATCACATATCAGGAACTGACGCCGGAAGGGTTGGCAGGATTGAGTGAAACAATCGTGACGATGGCTGAAGCGGAAGGTCTTGCAGGTCATGCCAATGCCGTGAAATTGAGAATGAATCGAAAAAACAGAACACGATGAAACGAACGGTTGAAGAATTGGTACGCGACAATATCCGATCATTGGTCCCTTATTCGACGGCACGGGATGAGTACAAAGGATCGCTCGGCGTCTTTCTCGATGCCAACGAAAGCCCTTATGAAAACGGATACAATCGTTACCCTCCGGTACAACGGGCGTTGAAGGAACAGGTGTCGCGATTAAAGGGAGTTGTTCCCGAACGGGTTTTCCTGGGAAATGGGAGCGACGAGGCAATTGATCTATGTTTCAGAGTTTTTTGTGAGCCTGGCCAGGATAATGCCATAGCAATCACTCCCAGCTATGGGATGTACCGTGTAGCCGCGGCAATTAATGATATTGCCATGCGAGAGGTCCCGCTTGGACCGAATTATTCGTTGCCGACCAAAGCATTGTTGGCGGCAGCGGACGAGCGGACCAAATTGCTTTTCCTCTGTTCTCCCAACAACCCTACGGGGAACTGTTTTGATCGGGAAACAATGTTGGCATTGGCAGACGATTTCGATGGAATGGTTGTGGTGGATGAGGCCTACATCGATTTCGCTGATCGTGAAAGCCTGATTACGGCACTCGATGACCATCCGAATCTTATTGTGCTGCAGACTCTTTCGAAGGCATGGGGAATGGCGGGACTGCGATTGGGGATGGCTTTTGCATCGGAACGGGTGATTTCGTTGTTCTCGCAAGTGAAATATCCTTACAATATCAATGTGGCGACCATGCGGCTTGTGAGCCGTTTGTTGGCCGAGCCGATCGACGACCGTGTAGCGGAAATACGCAGTCAGCGAAAACGGGTCATTGCGGAACTGAATGGATGTCCGTGTGTAGAAAAGGTATGGCCCAGTGAAGCCAATTTCGTGTTGGTGAAAGTGGGTGATGCCCGTGGACTTTATCAGGCATTGATTGATGGTGGGGTGATTGTACGCGATCGGTCGAAGATGGTTGATTGTGAAAATTCGTTGCGCATTACGGTGGGAACGCCCGAGGAGAACGACCGCATGTTGTCGATCGTACGCGATTATCGATCGTGTTGAATGGGTTGCAACCCGGATGTCAGGATGTCCGGCAGGAAAGGTGATACGACTTGAGGGGGATGTTGGTGTGGGATCCGTGCTGTCGGAATGTGGCTGGGATAAGGAAACGGAAAGGAAAAAAGATATGAGTGAATATAAGCGAAAAGCCCTGTTCGTTGATCGAGACGGTACGATCATCGTCGAACCTCCGGGCGATTATCAGGTAGACAGCCTCGAGAAATTGCTCTTTGTACCGGGAGCCATCAGCGGATTGAAAAGCCTGTCTGAATTGGGATACGAGTTGGTCCTGGCATCCAATCAGGATGGATTGGGAACCCCTTCTTTCCCGGAAGAGACGTTTCATCCGGCACATGAAAAGATGCTCGCGACATTGGCTGGTGAGGGCGTGACGTTCAACGACCAGTTGATCGATCCGACATTGCCGGAAGAGAATGCCCCGACACGCAAACCTCGAACGGGTATGTTCGGCCGTTATTTGTCAGGCGAATATGATTTGTCGGCGAGTTATGTCATCGGCGATCGGATAACCGATATCGAATTGGCCCGCAATCTCGGAGCACAGGGTATTCTGTTTGATCCCGAAGGGACAGGCAGGGATCGGCTTGTCGCAGCCGGTCTTGTGGATCATTGCGTATTGGCAGCCCGTTCATGGAGTGAGATTGCAGCCTGGTTGCGTCGGACTTCCCGTTCGGCCGAGGTGGTACGTAATACGCGGGAGACCCGTATTACTGTGCGCATCGACCTCGATGGTGTCGGTGAGTCGAGAATCTCCACCGGGTTGAAATTCTTCGATCACATGCTCGATCAGATCGTCCATCATGCAGGTGTATCGCTTACGGTGTCGGCTGACGGCGATCTCGAAGTGGACGAACACCACACTATGGAAGATGTAGCCATTACCTTGGGTGAAGCGATCCGTAGTGCATTGGGTGACAAACGCGGGATCGAACGTTACGGTTTTGTTCTCCCGATGGATGAGTGCAGGGCAATGGTATTGATCGATTTCGGGGGGCGTATCGATTTTGAGTGGGATGTGCCGTTTACCCGTGAACGGGTGGGCGATGTGCCGACTGAAATGTTTTCCCATTTTTTCAAAAGTCTGTGTGCGGCCATGCAGTGCAATCTGCATGTGAAGGCTTCTGGTGAAAACAACCACCATTTGGCCGAAGCGGTCTTCAAGGCTTTTGCGCGGGCACTTCGCATGGCAGTTCGCAGAGATGTGTTCAGTTATGAGCTGCCAAGCAGCAAGGGGGTGATATGATTGCAGTGGTAGATTATGATACGGGCAATTTGCGATCCGTGGCCAATGCACTTCGACGATTGGGTGCGGAGTTTGAAGTGACAGCCGATGCGGAAACGATTCTCCGGGCCGATCGGGTTTTGCTGCCAGGTGTAGGTGAGGCTTCGACAGCGATGGAAAAACTGCGTGCTCGCGGGTTGGCGGAATTGATTCCCTCATTGCGACAACCGGTATTGGGTATTTGTATTGGCATGCAACTTATGTGTCGAAGCAGCGAGGAGGGCGATACGGTGTGCATGGGGATCTTCGATGCCCGGGTACGTCGTTTCGAGGCTGATCCAGGTCGAGGTATCAAAGTGCCCCACATGGGGTGGAACAGCCTGCATGAAATTAGTTCACCGCTTTTGCAGGGAGTGAAAGAGGGTGAGTACGTCTATTATGTCCATTCATTCGCTCCGGAACTTTGTCCCGACACGATTGCCGTGACAGAAAACGGGGTGCGCTTTAGTGCAGCGCTCGGGAGGAACAACTTTTACGGTTCCCAGTTCCATCCGGAGAAGAGCGGAGTCGTGGGAGAACGGATTCTGGGAAACTTTTTACGCTTATGATTACGATTATACCGGCGATTGATATTATCGGGGGACGTTGTGTGCGTCTGCGACAGGGAGACTATGCACAAGTGACGCGTTATGAGGCGCATCCGGTGGATGTAGCCAGGCGTTACGAAGAAGCGGGTGTCCGGCGGTTGCATCTGGTCGACCTGGATGGGGCCAAGTCGTCGCGTCCCGAGAATCTCAAAATATTGGAAGAGGTGGCGCATGCTACGCGGCTCGACATCGAATGGGGAGGCGGAATCAAGAGTACCGAAGCTTTAAGACAGGTACTGGATTGTGGAGCGCAACGGGTAATATGCGGTAGCGTAGCCGTTACCGACCCGGCCCTTTTCGGCGAGTGGCTTGGGTGTTTCGGTGCACGACATGTCATTCTGGGGGCCGATGTGCGGGATGGTTACGTGGCTACACATGGGTGGCTCGAGCGGTCGCAACTGCAAGCCGAAGAGTTGATTGCCCATTTTGTTCCGTTCGGATTGAGTCAGGTGATTTGTACCGATATTTCGAAGGACGGTATGCTTGAGGGTCCGTCGTTCGCCCTTTATGTCTCGCTTCGGGAGCGATTCCCCGAGGTGGAATTTACGGTGAGTGGAGGAATCGCTTCCGTTGCCGATATTGAACGGGTCGAAGGACTCGGTTTGCCAAATGTTATTGTCGGGAAGGCCCTTTATGAGGGACACATTACGTTGAAAGATTTGGAAAGATGGTTGCCAAAAGAATAATCCCATGTCTGGATGTCAAGGACGGTCGCACGGTGAAAGGGGTGAATTTCGTGGATCTGCACGATGTGGGTGATGCCGTGGCTTTGGGCCGCAAATATGCACATGAGGGGGCTGATGAACTGGTTTATCTCGATATAAGTGCTACACAAGAGGGACGCCGTACGTTTACGGAGTTGGTGGAACGCATAGCTGCCGGTATAAATATCCCTTTTACGGTGGGGGGAGGGATCTCTTCGATTGCGGATGCTGCGAGACTGCTGGAGGCCGGAGCCGACAAGGTGTCGGTCAACAGTGCGGCCATTCGTCGTCCGGAACTGATCGACGAAATAGCCCTTAAGTACGGGAGCCAGTTCGTAGTGGCCGCCATCGATGCACGAATCGTCGGAGATCGATGGCTGGCGACCACTCATGGAGGCCGCAACCTTACCGATCGTGAACTTTTTGCTTGGGCACATGAGGTCCAGGAAAGAGGGGCCGGTGAATTGCTGTTTACTTCCATGGAACACGACGGCACACGCAAAGGATATCCTTGTGATACGTTTGCCCGACTGTCGGAGGAACTTTCCATCCCGATTATCGCATCCGGTGGAGCCGGCAGTGTCGAAGATATTGCCGACGTGCTTACCGTCGGACGTGCCGATGCGGCTCTGGCGGCAAGCATATTCCATTACGGTGAGATTCCGATCCCCGTACTCAAACAGGAATTATACAGGAGAAACATAAACGTAAGAATATGAAATTCGAAGATTTGGATGCCGCCAAGTGCGGCGGTCTGGTGCCGGCTGTCATTCAGGATGCCGACACGTTGAAAGTGTTGATGCTCGGTTACATGAACCGGGAAGCATTCGAAAAAAGTATGGCGGAAGGGAAAGTTACGTTTTACAGCCGTACACGCCAGCGGCTTTGGACGAAAGGCGAAACCAGCGGAAACTGGCTCGAAATAGTCTCCGTGTCGGCCGACTGCGACAATGATACGCTGTTGGTACGGGTACATCCGCACGGCCCGGTTTGTCACCGCGGAACGACAAGTTGTTTCGATACGTCCGACAACGAAGGTTTTATCCGTCTTCTCCAAGGTGTGATTCAGGGACGCCATGCCGAAATGCCCGAAGGTTCCTATACTACGCGTCTCTTTACCAAGGGGGTCAACAAAATTGCCCAAAAAGTGGGGGAAGAGGCTGTCGAAACGGTTATCGAAGCGGTGGCCGGAAATAGAGACAGGTTCATTTACGAAGCTTCCGATCTGATCTATCACTTATTGGTCTTGCTGGAGCAGATGGGGTGTACGATTGCCGATTTGGAAAACGAGCTCTCTTCGCGCCACAAGTAATCCCGATTATTGACAGGAAAGAAGGCCTTTGTACATTCTCTCTCCTGTCGACAATTGTATTCCGGTACGGGTTTCCTCCGCTACCGGAATTTTTAGCGTATGACGATGTCGCGGATAACATGCATGCCCAATTCGCGATTGATGGCATCGGTGAGTCCTTTGCGTCGCATGAACAACTCCTGACGTGCCACGGAAGAGCTCACGGTGACATTTAAAATACCATTGGCCACCGATAACGAAACGGTCAGGGTGTTGATACCGTCACCCACCAGCGATCGCCATACTTCCGGAATGCGTGCCTCTGCCAGACGACGTGCAATGGCAGGATTTTCACGAATGAATCCCGACCATATCTCACCTATTTTTATGGGGGTGCTTCTGCGCATCTTGTGGTATTGAGAATTTTGTTTTTCCTTTCCGTACTTATGCTTTCATCTCCGGCTTCTGCTCCTCTTCGGACACTACCGTTCCGTTCGTTACGGTAAATAACCGGTAGGGTGTTCCGCACTTTTCAAGAATCGATAGGAGACGTTCCCTGTTGCAGTCCGAGATCACGGTCTGACCGAACCGATCGTCATCAACGAGCCCGATGAGGCACTCCAGCCGACGTGCATCGAGTTTGTCGAACAAATCGTCCAACAGCAATACGGGGCGTTTACCGGCCTGGTCGGCCAAGATGGTGTATTGAGCCAGTTTCAGGGCGATAAGCAACGATTTCTGTTGTCCCTGAGATCCGTATTTACGCAATGGATGGTCGCCTATTTTTATTATGATGTCGTCCCGGTGGATTCCCCCTGTGGTAAACTGGCAGACCATATCTTTCTGCCGGTTGCGTGCGAACAGCTCTTCGAACGGACACTCATTCAAGTCGGAACGGTAAACCAACTCTACCTGTTCGCGATCGTCCGCAATAGTTTTGTAATAGCCGGCAACGATGGGGCGTAATCGCTCGACCGTTTCAGCCCGTTTTGCGTGGATCGTTTTACCGTGGAGACTCAGTTGCATGTCGAATGTATCGAGCATCTCTTCTTGGGCAAAGCCGGCTGATTGTTTGAGAATTCGATTGCGTTCACCCAGTACATGATTGTATCGGATAATCGCATGAAGGTATTCCCGGTCGATTTGCGAAATGAAGGCATTCAGCCATTTGCGCCGTTCGTCGGCTGCATCGTTGACCAGAAATACGTCGCCGGGCGATACGATTACGGCAGGAATCAGACCAATGTGGTCGGAGAGCCGTTCATACTCTTTCCCGTTCCTCTTCAGACATTTGCCTGATCCGCGTTTGAAAGAGCAGGTGATCGCCTCGTGTCCTCCGTCGTCGGTTAGGTAGTCGCCGTTGAGCATGAAAAAATCCTCTCCATGGCGTACACTTTGGCCGTCTGTCATCGAAAGTGCGCTTTTGCTCATCGAGAGATAGTGTATCGCATCAATAATATTGGTCTTTCCCGCTCCGTTGTCACCAACGAAGCAGTTGATTCCGTCCGAAAGCGAAAGGTCCGCCTGGGCGATAGTCTTGAAGTTTATAAGCGACAGTCTTTTAAGAAACATAACCTCATTTGCCTGCGATTGATGTGCGGCCGGAGCGGATGGCGTGTAATGCGGACAGAACTCCTGTATTGTCTGTCCGATCGCTTTTCAGGGTGTTCTCCCGGGTCGAACCCATTTCCCGGGATCGATCATTCGTGTGCCCTTGCCGGTTTTTATGATTGTCCGATCCCTCTGGCTTTTCCCTTTCGTTCCCCGATCCGAACGTGCGCCGATTCTCTTTCCCGAATCGCACTTTGTGCGTCCCGGATTTTTTAATCCTTTCGTGACCCCTCCTCCGTGTCCTGCACGATAAATCGAGCGAAATATCCCGAAAAAAAGATCCCGAAATGTAAAAATCCTCCTTCAAAGGTAGGAATTTTCCCGAAAATATAAAATATTTCGGGCGGTCGATCGGAATTTCTATAAAAAACCGTATTTTTGTG